>NZ_JBRAKS010000423.1:0-2986 GCF_052745115.1 Candidatus Jordarchaeum sp. | reverse complement strand
GGGAAACTTGTTGAGCAAAATACAAGCATATATTTCCCGTATACGGTAAAAAATGAATAATTCATTATCAGTTTCTTGGTCCTCTAAAAAGAAGAATTTTATTTATAACATTAGAAATATCTTATAAGTTGAAAACGCTAAAAATTTTGATAAGTTTGAATGAACCTTTTATAATTTATAGGAGGTGTAAGAATGCACAAAATTGAAAAAGAAAAACTGAGGAAACCCCCTAGACTCGTAGGAAGACTAACAGTCTCGATTATAATCGCCGGAGCGATTAGCCTAATCCCAATTATATTAGCATCATACTTTATGGTTAACTATCTTGACCTTCCGCTCTACGTGTTAATCGGATTAACGCCCCTCTACTACATTTCAACAAAATGGGTTTTTAACCTAACATTCCTAGTATTGGTCAGAGTTCAGTTAAAACCAGTTGAAGAAGGGTCACACGAGGTAGACATGAGAAACAAGAATGTGAGAAACTGGATGATAAACGTGATGTTAACAAACTCCGCTTCACACTTTATGGGAAACCCACCGCTAGGACAAACACTCTTTAACACATTTGTCTACAAATTCCTAAAATGTAAAATGGGACCCGGAGCTACGGCGCACAGGATATCTGACCCTTATCTAGTAGAAATGGGCACAAGCTCCGTGGGTGGAGCAGGCACATTAATGGTGCCTCACATTTCAGAAGGCAACAGATTATACCTCAGAAAAATAAAAATTGGTGACGGGGCAGTGGTGGGAGTTAACACACTTGTGTTTCCGGGAGCTGAAATAGGTGAAGGAGCGGTCATAGGAGCATACTCCTTTGTTCCCAGAGACACCAAAATCCCGCCGAACACTGTGTGGGCAGGGGTTCCAGTAAAACAGATTAGTCCTAAACCGAGTAAATAAATGACCAGACAAAAAAATTACTAAAACAGTCGGAGCGTAAAGCTTGGAGAATTTTCTAACATTTGTAATTTTTTGCATTAGGGAAAAGAGATTATCCATTATTATAATTTAATTGAGTTATGTGGTGCCAGATTTGAATAAGCCCTACAAAGTATACCATGGTGTATATCTTATTGGAAGTTCGTCGATTACACACAGCGCTGATTGTAGCGTATATTTGGTGGATTGTGAAAAAGAAGAACTTGTTCTAATAGATTCTGGTGCAGGGCTCAGCTATACTCTTCTCGTTAAAAATGCGGAATTATTAGGTTTCGATCTTACCAATCTTAAGGCTTTAATTCTCACACACAAACACATAGATCATATAGGTGCTGCTGCAAAGTTTAGAAAAAATTTCTACTGTCAGGTTATTGCACACGAGTTAGACGCAAAAAACATAGAGGAAGGAGAACAGTTCCTAACAGGAGCCCAGGCCTATGGAGTAAAATTAGAGCCCTGCCCGGTTGACATGAAGCTGAATCAGCCGGAAACCAAGCTCACCTTTGGCAAACTAGAATTCCATCTCCTATGGACTCCAGGACATACGCCTGGTGGCATATCCGTATTTGTGGATATTAAAGGAAAACGCGTCCTATTCGGACAAGATATTCATGGGCCCCTAATACCCGAGTGGGGAGCTAATCTCGAACAGTACCGAGAATCTATGCAGAAGCTAATCAGTCTAAAACCTGACATACTATGCGAGGGCCATTTCGGCGTCTACGAGCCTGCGGATAAAGTTAGAAAATATATCGAAGAATATATCAGACAGTACTCCCGCTAAAATCTGTAAAAAAATTTGGAGCAAAAATTTAATAATAGTTTTTTAATTTGTATTCTACACAAATCTTTATCTTTCTCTAACTTTTTACTGCTGATATTAGTTTTTTACTCCAACCCATATCCGTCACACTCTCCCCCCCTCTAGCGAAAGAAAGGTTGTACTGTGACGCTATTTCGAGAATATTACCGATGCTGAAAACTGACTCTGGTGCGTGAACTCCGGGTTTTATAATGCTTCCACGGGCAAAATAGATGACTCCACAGGCTAGTGGTTGACCGGTGCTCGCAGACATAGGTTCATAGCTACAAGTGGTATAGTAATTCATACCTCGGTCTCCACTCCTCGTTCCTATAACTGCCAGGTACAATCCACTAGGTGAAGGCTCTCTCTTCTCGCCTTTTTTCCCTTCTTCCACAGCTTGCTCTTTTTGAAGCTTAACTATTTCCAAGGCTGCAGTTTCAATGGTGTGCTTTCCATTTTCTACTGCTTTGCCCAACTGTTGAAATATAAAATTATTGATTTCAGGATACAAAGAACCCAGGTTGGAAACCGTGCGGACACCCGTTATGTAATTAGGAAGGGTAACTACCTCTGGGTGGGCTACATGATAGCAAGTGTATTTACCCAAGGGTTTTGGAAAAGGAAGCTTCACTCCCTTTCTGAATGCAGGAATCTTTATGTGCCTCCCCCCTTTAAAAGTGATGACTTCCCCAGAGGATATGTGAAGCATGTGTTCAATAACTGCTTGTCCCTCGGAGAGCCCTCCGACCTCTTCCTCCCCGGTTTCTTCACCCACAACCCAAGCGATAATGATTTCATCCACCTGTTCAAACGGCTGAACCAGATCCTTTACAATTAAATTCGTCAAACCCGGAGAAGCACCCAGACCAACAACGACAAAGACTCCAGAGTCTCGAGCCTCCTTATCCAGTTTCAGAAGCTCCATAGTTGGCTCCACATCATCACAAATATCTATGTAATTCACCCCGGTCTCAATAGCCACTTTTACCACAGGCACCGCGAAGCGATAGTATGGTTCAACCGTGTTCATCACCAAATCATATCCCTTAAAAACATTAACCAGCTGCGACCGTTTCGAGGCATCAACCCTCAATGCGTCCACCCTGGAATCCCCAAGTGCCTGAGCAAATCTCTGGGCACTATCCAAATTGATGTCAGCCACGGTAACCGTTGTCCGAAACCTACCCATCTAGGACACTTCCAGATGGTGTTCGGTTCCTGCTTCATAGGGGAGCA
>NZ_JBRAKS010000422.1:0-3003 GCF_052745115.1 Candidatus Jordarchaeum sp. | reverse complement strand
ACGTTCTAGCGAAGGGACTTTTGAAGGAATAGCAACTAATTTTGTCCCAAAGCTTTTAAGATTCAAATATTTTTAAAGATTTTAGTGACACCATCCTGGATTCTTGTACATAACTTTTTTAAACACTGTTAAAACCATTTTTGGATAAACTCTTTTGCAATTTTCACGGAGTGCTGAGCATAGCTCAGGGCTTCGCTAGCTCTTTGCGCGTTTGCTAAATCCCATGGCGGTACTTTTAGGCTGGGGTCTCCATAGGACATTCTCCCATGTTCGGGTGCTAGGTCGCTGGAGTGAGATGCTAGAGTGCTGAGTTCATGGTAAACGTTAATCTCGATTCTTTTCTCAATTTTGTCTTTGTTCTCCTCAATTACTTCTAAGAGTTCGCTACTTGGATCGTGACTCCAGCTAGGAATTCTAAAACAGGAGATAACCGATTTTGCCGAGTTTTCTACTGCTAGCTGGGAATTTGAAATAACTGAGAAGTGGTCTCCACGGGTTGAGGCTTCCTCGGCTCTTCTCAGGTATCCATCGGCTAAGGTGAGTCGATATTTGGCTTCTTCTTCTGAGTTCAAAGTTTCACCTCAATTATTTCTCCCCACTCTAGCTTTCTCACCGGTTTCCATCCGATTTTTCCGTCCCTAGTCCTGTACGGTGCAAGCCCAGCCTTTCTCACAGCCTCTCTTACTTGCGCAAAAAACTTTTCAAGATATCCTTCTGGGTCGAATAATATTACTGCATCGTAGGCGACGTTTATGAGAAGAGGCGTAACATCCGTGATTTCGCTCTCTTCTAGAGTGTAGACTGAGATATCCCTCCTAAACCTCTTGTAGACCGGGGCGAGGATGCGATACATCCTCCTTTTTCTCTGCACGCGGTCCCCTTCAACTCCTCGTGTAACTACGAAGAAGTCTAGGTCGCTCCTCTCGCTTCCCTCTCCTCGTGCCACGCTTCCAAAAAGAGCTAGTCCAAGAAGCTTCTCACCTAGTTCCTCGACTAGACAGTTAACCGCTGTCTTTCTAATCTCCGTGAAGCTTGTAGAATCAGCCACAATAGGTCCTCCCTTTGAAAAATTGGGTAAAACCAGTAAATAAAAATTGTGTCTGCGGAAATATTATGAAGATCTATTAATACTTGCGTACTTGTTTGTAACTGTTTAGTCAGTATAGGCTCAGGGAATGTTTTTAATTTCTTGGATTATAGCATTCTCGGCCCTATCAAGAGGTAGTAAAAGCGTTGGCTCTACGAGAAAAATTATGAGTGAAATATAAACCCATAAGGATGATGAGGAGTCAACCAGAAGGTAAATCACTATAAAGCCTAAAGACCCTAACAGAACAGATATCATAGATAATGCTGGTGCGAGAATGAACATGATGTTTCTTCGGTAGTTTTGCTTTACAACCCTTTTTATTAAAGACCAAACCTCCCCATGGTTCTCGTAACGATTAGACACCCGGATATGGATAGGAGTATAGAATATAAGCAAGGGCAAAGGAGCCGTAACCAAGACAAACAAAACCATCAGCACAAAAGCAAGCTCCTGTCTTGGAAAGTAATTCAAGAAAAACATAGGGGAGAAATCGCCGCGGGGCAATCCCGAGAAGAGAAACGGAGAAAGGATAACCAGAGCTACAAACGCCAGCAAATCTAGAATAAGGAGCAGGGAAGCCTTATTGATTATAGGTCCCCGGTCTCCCGAACTCTTATAATTTTCAGATTTCTTAACCATATTTCTCACCCCTTTATACTAAAGTAATAAAAAATAAATAAATGAACTCGTTGTTAACCGAAGTATAAAGAGAAGCAGACAAGTGTTCCAAGGATACCATGCATTTTTTATTCCCTCTCCACAAACCATAGCATAAAAACTAATAAAAATTAAGGCATTAATGCAAAATCAGTAGAGTTAATATCAACAACGTGAGAAATTAGGAAGCGACTTGTGAATTGGATAATTGTTTGGATTCTGCGAAGCGTCGAGAGCGCGTGTGGCAAGTAAACAGTAGGACTGTCAAGTTTGAGTTTAGGTGAAATTTAATCGAATTTGTGCTATGCTTCCATTGACACTACTTTTTATAGGTGGCGAGCATCACTGGCAACACTTATCTGAAACCAGACTGAGAGGGAAAGAGAAGGAACGAGGAGGAGAACGCTTGGCAGTGCAACCCACTTATGAAAGGGGGCTGATCCGAACCCAACAAGGTAGTAGCCTAAATCCGGGGGGAGTATAATAGCTTGGAGGAATATTATCACAAGCAAGTATGTAGCTACCAAACTTGAAATTCCGATTACGAGTTTAACGGGCTTTTCTTTCCTCCACTTAGCCAGAACCCGCAGAAATTTATCTTTAGCTTCTCTGAACTCTTTAGCAACCGGTGATACATCCCAAAGAAATTGTCCGAAGAAACCAGTAAAAAATCCAATCAGAACAATGCTTGAAATAAATAGCAGAAACTTTATTGCCGATAGGAACTTAACCGAGACGTAAGTGTCGACATCAAATAGATAAACATGGGGGTTGATAAAAATCCTTGACCTACCAACCCAAATAGCATTAGTTCATACCAAGAACCAACGTCTAAAGACCAGGAAATTAATATTATGGGAATCAAAAAACAGGCTATGCTTATACCTCTAAAAACAGTCGCTAAACGTTTTGTATTTTTGTGCTCAAACATATTATCCACCACCAAATAGAAAAAAATTAATTAATGAGGTATATATGGTCCAACCCATACCCACTGATTGACGCCATGCGGCACCTGTGGCAGCAATTGACAGTGACATATCCCGTGTCACATCTTTTGTTGGAACTTTAGCTAATCCCCCACTCGAAGGAAATGCCGGATGCCAACTTCCATCCTTCCAAATGACCCAGTCAGTTGTACCATCTTGTAAATCCCAATACGGGGTGACGCCCCATAGATAGTGAACTCTAAACACCTGCCTTAACCGTTGTCCGAAACTTACCCATCTAGGACACTTCCAGATGGTGTTCGGTTC
>NZ_JBRAKS010000421.1:0-3025 GCF_052745115.1 Candidatus Jordarchaeum sp. | reverse complement strand
CCGAACACCATCTGGAAGTGTCCTAGATGGGTAAGTTTCGGACAACGGTTCTAGAAAACGTGACTAAATGCAATTATGGTTTCCTGGGATTCATTCGCCTAACCTCTCTTGAGTTCATCAAGGTTCACATTGGCCTTCTCTCCGGTAAGGTTGAACCCACTTCTGCTCATAAGCTTCTGGAAAGGCTTGGGTGTGGAGAAGGATCCGCCTCTACCCTATTCCTTAATGTATTTTTTTGGATATGCATATTTTAGCTCTTTTACTTTGGCATATTCTTTATCGTAACTTAGTAACTCTAACTTTTCCATTACTCCGACAGCGGCATGAAGGCTATCGAAGTAGGTTAATCCTTTATATTTTTCCTTAAGCACCCATGCTTCGCCATGATATGTTGGCTTGATTAATGGTAAAACTATTTCCCGATATTTAAAGACCTCACTTATTTTTGTGTAGAAGGCCTTGATTTCTGTAACAATGATATCTCTCCAGACTTTAGAAGTAGGTCTAACTCTATGAGGGAGTAAGGTGAGAGCTGAATTTCTCCTATAAACTTATCAAGTAGCTTAATAGCCTCAATATGATGCCTATCCTCGGGTGATGTCAGAGCTAGTAGGATATCTGTTTCGATGAGAAACGGCACGGTGCTAGCTTCCCCCTTTAGAGAGTTCACGTTCAGCTATCCTTCGTAGTGTTCTAATCTCTTTTTCAACATCCTTGGTGCCTTTAACAACAAGTTTTTCCAAGGAATTTAAGGGATCTTCAACAGGTTTTATGATGATCTTCTTTCCTTGGACTTCAATCTCAACAATGTTTTTGATGTTTAGTTCCCTTCGAATCCTAGCGGGTAGGAGGATTCTCCCCTTTTTATCAACCTTAGCTAATTCCGCAGTCAAATACTCCCACCAGAAATTTATCCCACTTCCCACTATATAAAATTTCCCACCAAAATATTTTTCTTATAACTACATAGACATAAGGTAATAGGTATACTTCTTGTTTGAGGGTTTTCGATTTTGGGTTGCCGATAAACGAAGCATTAATAGTCTTTTTTCCAAATTCAGAAACATATCATAGGAGTTGGATAAAACAATTTCACAAACCAAACACCAAAAATACATCGAGTAAAAGCGAAGTTTTAGTGACCAGGGATTAGATGATGTATATTCGGGCTACGCAAAATGGTTCGTAGAGGGGCTCTAGTCGGTCGTAGTCCCAGACATAATTTGTAAACATGGCTAGGTACTGGCAGACGGTTGCTACTGGTGAGCATCTCAGCCTGCCGTCGGGGCGTTTTAAAAGGTTTTCGTGGTATGCTCTGAGGCAGCCATCTTTGTATGGACAGTTTGGAAATACGATGTCTATGCTTCCGTCTATATTTTTCTTGTATCCGCATTCGGAGGGGCAGAATTTTATAGCGGTTGCGGCGTCACGAATATTCTTTAACAGTTCGTCTATGTTGAACTCCTGTTTGTCATTATTCGCGTTTCTCTCGGTTTTCAAGCCTTTGGCAAAGGATATTGCCTCAATGGTTGAGCCCGCACCGGTCTGTCCCTGAAACTCGATTTCAGTTTTAGGTTGAGCATAGGGTATCGCTGCACATGGGGTTGGATACCTGTCAGAGATGGACACCAAGTAGTCTATCAGCTCATCCAGTGTTTCAATGTTTTCTGGCGTGGTTTCCCCTATTTTTTGGGCTATAAACTCTAGGGTGTACTTAACGAATTTGGCCGTGAATACTGGGCCGTATATTTTCGCCTCTTCCTCTATTCCTTTTAGTAGAAACTCTGTTGAGGCACGAGGATCAGGCAAGTCGTAGGGGGCCTTCTCAAACATTTTAAACTCAGATAAGTCGGGGGTTTCAATGATTTCCTTTTTTTCAATTATATTTTTTTCATTGCTGTATGAGTTATCCATTAGCAAACTCTCCTGTGAGTGCTCCCATTACAGTTTTACACATTCTATCAAAATTACTGAGATAAACATTAGTTGAATACCACTCCCACCAATCCCTATGCTCTCCGCCCCCATTTTTACCGGCTTCTAGTTCAAGGTCTTTAAACTTCACCTCAACCTCGCCATACCGTTCAGCTCCATAGTTTCCCACACAGATCCATATTTGCTCAGGCGCAACAAATACCCCTGATGAATCCAAAGCAATTAAACCAGTTCCTTCAATCTCTATGGTGAAACTTTCCACTTCTCCTACCATCTCCATTACCAAATCCAAATTATTGTATGACACTCTACGTGACATGTATTCTGCTCCCCCCTCTCCGAAAAATATCTGAAAAGACACCGTATCCACCTTATAGAGCAAAGCCTTCGCTATCCTCTTTAATGCACCAACCAGAATTTTGGGGGTAACCCGGGGAAAACATAGCCAGAACCGGTACATACCAATCACCAATTTTCTTTCTTCTCAATTAATAAACTCCCCCACTAATCATCAAAACTTAGAGTTCTGCAAAAGTGGTCTCAAAAAGTCTACACATTGAGTTAGTCTTAAGAAAAGAAAAAATACAAAACAGAAATCAGGGAAAAGAGCAACTAACCAAACATTGGAGGCCCAGAAGTGGAAGCGAAAACGAATAGACCTTAGATGTAATTATTTTTCATTCAGAAATAGTGCGAAAAATTCTAAAATTCTTCAGAGGTCTCACCGAAAAATGCAAAAACTGTGATAAAAGACGCCTGAAAACAACAAAAATTTCCGAAGGTATTAATTACGCCTAAGGTCTATTATTAAAAGCAAATTAAAATCAAGTTGAACGGATTAAAAAACATTTTAAAGATGGGGAAATCCCTACTTCACTCTAGTTGATGTACTAAGCGAAATCAATGGGAAAATAATCATGCACTAGAAAAGATTATTGCGCAAAGAGAGCAGAGAACGAAGCCCTCTCGGAGAGTCAACTTAATTTTCTTTTTTTAAATATTTTAAATTCCTAAATAAATTTAGTGGAAGAATAAGATGAGAAGGCGCCTTAAGTATGTGGGTTGTTGGGATAGTTCGAAAAGAATAATT
>NZ_JBRAKS010000420.1:0-3058 GCF_052745115.1 Candidatus Jordarchaeum sp. | reverse complement strand
ATCAATATATATATAAATTAAAAATTTTAAAAATAGTGATTAAAAATGGGCATTAAGGAGGAATTACTGGAAGCACTGGGAGAATGGGCTGGCAAATTAGACGACCCTAGTTATAAGGAACGTTTTCAGGGTTTTAACAAGGTGTTGCAATTAAACTTTAACGACACTGATTTTTCACTCTTGATGGAATTCAAGGATGAGACGTGTACGGTCAAAGAGGGAATGGTAGAAAAACCTGATGTGCTCATCGAGACGGATAGTGAGGTCATTTTTGGAATATGTGATGGTGAGATAAGTCCAACTAAAGCATTCATGGGTGGTAAGTTAAAAGCTAAGGGCGATATGAAGGACATGCTGAAAATTCAAATGTTAATGAAATAGCAAATTCCAAAAACTATAATATTTATTTCTTCGTAACTAACGGTTAAAAAACAATAATTCATTAACTGTCAATTCAAGGAGGGAGACAATGTTCTACGAAACAATTACTTTTGAAAAGGAGGATAATGTTTGTACACTAACTCTAAATAGACCAGAACGTTTGAATGCAATGAACAATAAAATGTTTGAAGAGATAAAAGATGCTTTAGATGGAATTAAAGATGATGCCGAAATAAGAGCTGTTATCATAACTGGCGCGGGAAGGGCTTTTTCTTCGGGTGGAGATTTCAGTTTTGATCAAAGTCAAGCAGGTAAAGAAATTGATCTATCACAAAAAAAATTAGTGCTAAAACTGATAAACTTGAACAAACCACTCATTGCGGCTGTGAATGGGCTGGCATTAGGTGCCGGAATGAATCTGGCTTTAAACTGTGATTTAGTTTATGCCTCTGACAAAGCAGAGTTCGGCACGTTCTTTATCAAGCGAGCTATTACACCAGAAATGTCTTCAACATTATTACTACCATATATCGTGGGAATACACAAGGCTAAAGAACTCATATTTTTCGGAGACAGGTTTAGTGCCCATGAAGCTAAAAATATTGGCTTAATAAATGATGTTTTTCCTGACGATATTTTTATGTCGAAAGTTAAAGAATTGGCCAAGCGATTAGCAAAGGGTCCAACTCTTGCGATTGGGCTGGCTAAAGAAGCTATACATAGTTTATTAATGGACCAAATTGTAAAGGCTCTTGATAACGAGGCTGAATGTCTCTTCAAGGCATTCAAATCTGAGGATTTTACTGAATCACTCTTAAGTTTCATGGAGAAAAGAGAGCCTAAATTTAAAGGGATATGAGAGGGGATATAATGGGTTATGCAGACTTGTTGAAAAAATGGGCTACAAGTCATAGTGATGTTGAGGCTGTTAAGCAAGGTAATAAAGTATATACCTATAAGAAATTGAATAAACGAGCAAACCAGTTGGCGTGTGCCTTATTGGATGCCGGTGTTAGGAAAGGTGAAAAATTTGGAGCCTTGCTTTACAATTCACCTGAGTTTTTGGAAATTATGTTCGGGCTCCAAAAAATCGGTGCAATACCGGTTCCGATTAATTTTAGATACGGATTTACAGAATTTGAATACATATATAAAAATTCAGACATTACCGGACTATTTATTGAAAAAAGATTTGTTAATAATACTCGTAATTTTTTCAAAACCAGAAAAATCACAAGTATCAGACATACATTTGTCGTTGATGCGCCGTCTGACCAAGAGTTTAGTGACATGTATAATTATGAGAAATTTATTAAAGATAAAGATGAAACCGATCCAGACATCAAAATCGATGATGAGGAGCCCGCATTCATACTTTACACCGGTGGTACTACAGGATACCCTAAAGGCGTAATATATACGCATTCTAATTTATATGCCGCAACCTACTTGACTCCGGGGCATGGTGCAAAATTAATTGCTGAAAAAAAGATTCCTGAAAGTACACTTATACCATCTTCAGGACTGAAAATGAAATTTTTAATCCCTACTCCGATTTTTCACATATCCGGAATACTGACAATTATAACACAGATCGGGTTGGGGAGTTTTATCGTTTTTCCGGTTAATTCAAGTTTTGATCCAGAAGAGATCTGTCAAATAATTCAAGATGAGAAAATTACTACAATATTCATGGTACCAACCATGTATCGAATGTGGCTAAATTATCCAGATTTGGACAAATTTGACTTTAGTTCGTTGACAGTATTGGGTTCTGGTGGAGCGAAAATGCCCCGCGAAATGAAAATTGAAATTTTAGAAAAATTCCCCAAAGTCACCCTAGTGGATGGCTATGGCTCAACGGAAACAGTGGGCACATCAACAATCGCATTCATGACCTATGAGGACATACCGAAAATCAAGCAAGGCTACATAGGCCAACTGGTAACAGGTATGGAAATGCGGGTTGTCGATGAGAACATGAGAGATGTACCGATTGGTGAAGTTGGAGAAATGATATTCAAAGGTAAAAACGTAATGAAAGGATATTACAAAGACCCGTGGAAAACCAAGAGAACTATTGAAAATAATGGATGGCTGCATTCGGGTGATCTTTGTAGAATGGATAAAGAAGGAAATATCTATTACGTAGGCAGAATCAGTGAAATGATCACTTCAGGCGGCGAAAAAATTTATCCAATGGAGATTGAAGATTATTTAAAAACGCATCCAAAAATTCAGAACGTAGCAGTAACAGGAGTACCTGATAAAGTCTGGGGGGAACTTGTAACCGCATTGATCGAACTCAAACCCGGAAAGGATATGACTCCTGAAGAAGTGATTGAATACTGTAAGGACAATGTCGCTTCTTACAAGAAGCCCCGTATTATAAAATTCGTTAATCGAGTACCCTTAACCGAAGTAGGAAAACCGCATCGTGCAGAAATCAAGAACTTGGCACTTTCCTTAATGGGTGCCGAATTCCCCGAGGTAGCTGAAAAAATAGTAATCGATAGAGTTGTTATGGGGGAAGTTGAAGAAGAAGCGGGTTCTAAGGCGGTTTTAGATCAACAGCGTAAGGACCGGCTACCGCGCTCTAATAGATAGTGATTATGATTATAAAGCCGTTGTCCGAAACTTACCCATTTAGGACACCGCCTAAATGGTGTTCGGTTCC
>NZ_JBRAKS010000419.1:0-3103 GCF_052745115.1 Candidatus Jordarchaeum sp. | reverse complement strand
AAAAGGTTTTTTATAATTTGTCTAAAAAGCGAAGCTTATGTAGGTTTTTTAATAAATGTAAAGATTCTAAAAAGATTTATATTCGTTTTTCTTTTTAACTTTCTATTAAGAAAACTCAAAACTTGTATCATTTCCCTGAGACCAACACACATTGACAAGGTCTTAGCAGGATAAAACAAACTTTAATAATTCAGCCGCTAATAATTAAATATAGAGCTATATTTTCTTGAAATAAATTCAAACTTAAAAAACTATTATGATACAATTTTGGTGGTGATATAAACATGCCGAAGAATTGGAGAGGTGAACTTGAAGGCTTGTTAAAAGCCATGGAAGACGCCGACCCCGACATAGAAGCCTCCGCTATAGTGAGGACCGATGGTCTGGTAATGGCTTCGGCTTTACCTAAAAACGCAGATGAAGGCCTAATCGCAGCCATGAGCGCCGCTCTGCTCAACATAGGTAACCGAGCCGTGGTAGAGCTCGCCCGAGGAGAAATGGATAAAGTAATAGTAAGCGGTACTAAAGGAGATATAATTCTCCGAGGAGTAGGATCCGAAGCCGTATTATCCGCAATAACCAAACCTGGAGCAAACCTAGGACTCTTATTAGTAGAAATGAAAAGAGCCGGAGATCGCGTAGTAGACGTACTGAAACAGATGTAAAAAATTTTAGGAGAAAGGGCAGCAACCCTAACTCCAAATATTAGAAAAATGGTTCCAGCCTTCAAAATCTGAAAGTTAATTCAAAACAAAAAATATACTCACCTATTCTTTGAAATTAATACATAAAAATAAAGTGATTACTATTTCTTAAATTCCTTCAATTTTTTATAAAAGAGACTAGTTAGTTTTATACTAGGCCCTCAGCGAAGTTTCTGGAGATTTCCTCATATTTTTCTAATTGCCCCTTTGTTAAGGGTTTGACTTTTTCCAAAGCTTTCTCGAAATGTCTCCTTCTAATAGTGTACATTTTAAAATCTTCAGTTTTTTCATCTAACTGGTTCTCCATAATATACTCTCTTATAGCTATCATAATAGCCTCATTACAAATAGCAGCAATATCCGCTCCGGTATAACCCTCAGTTCGCTCAGCTAATTCCTTCAATTTTACATCTTTATCTAATGGGATCTTAGCTGTGTTGATATTGAAAATCTCAAACCTCGATTTCTCATCGGGAACCGGAATATAAATTATACGATCAAACCTTCCGGGACGTAGTAATGCGGGATCCACTATATCTGGTCTGTTGGTCGCAGCAACCACAACCACGTCATGAAGTTCCTCCAATCCATCCATTTCGGTAAGAATCTGACTTATGACCCTCTCAGAAACATGGGAATCACCGAAGCCTACTCCGCGAACCGGAGCAATGGCATCAATCTCATCGAAGAATATGATACAGGGAGATGATTGCCTAGCTTTTCTAAAGGTTTCCCTAACCGCTCTCTCGCTCTCACCCACATACTTGCTCAGGAACTCGGGTCCCTTAATGGAAATAAAGTTTACTTGACTATCATTAGCTAGAGCTTTAACTAACATAGTTTTTCCGGTTCCCGGCGCGCCATGCAGAAAGAGCCCTTTGGGAGCTTTTGCCCCCATATAGTTAAAGAACTTGCTGTATCTTAGAGGCCATTCCACCGTTTCTATTAACTCCTGTTTTGCCTCCTCCAATCCCCCGACATCGCTCCACCTTACGTTGGGAATTTCTATGAGAACCTCTCTCATAGCGCTGGGCTCAATGTTTTTCAAAGCATTGGTAAAGTCTTGCATGTTGACTTCTATCAGGTTTAGCACTTCTGCGGGTAGACTCTCTGTTTCTAAATCTATATCCGGTAGTATTCTCCTTAAAGCAAACATTGCTGCTTCCTTACACAGAGTCTCTATATCTGCTCCCACGAAACCATGTGTGAATTCTGATAAGAACTTGGGATCCACATCATCTCCGAGCGGCATACCTCTGGTGTGTATATGCAGTATTTCCATTCTAGCCAGCTTATTGGGTATACCGAACTCGATTTCTCTATCGAAGCGTCCACCGCGTCTTAGAGCGGGGTCAAGAGCATTGGGTCTATTTGTTGCACCAATCACCACTAGCTCCCCCCTAGTCTTCAAACCATCCATTAATGCAAGAAGCTGAGCAACTACCCTTCGTTCCACTTCCCCGGTTACTTCTTCTCTTTTGGGCGCTATACTATCCAGCTCATCTATGAAGACTATGCTAGGGGCATTTCTCTCCGCTTCTCGGAATATTTCTCTCAGTCGGCCTTCACTCTCTCCATAGAATTTGCTCATAATTTCGGGACCACTTATGGATACGAAGTATGCTTCGGTTTCGTTTGCCACCGCTTTTGCTAAAAGAGTTTTGCCAGTGCCAGGGGGACCGTGCAGGAGTACGCCTTTTGGTGCGGCGATTCCTAGGCGGTCAAATATTTCGGGGTGACGGAGGGGTAGTTCAATCATTTCACGTACTCTTCTAACCTCTTCGTGTAGACCTCCTATGTCTTCGTATGAGACTTTTTGCACCTTGGAATCTTTTACTTCTTTAGCGGGTTTTGTGCTGATCTTTATTTCTGTTGCCTTGTTTACGATAACTGCATCACACTTGGGTTTGAAGGAAGTAACTATTAGAAGAATCTTTTGACCCATTAGTGGTATTTCAATAAAGTCTCCAGAGGTTAAGGCTCTGCCTTCAAGAATTTTTTTGAAGTAGTCTTCTCCCTCGGTTATGCTAAGGGTTTCGGTGGGTGCTAGTTCAATCTTGGTGGCGGGCCGGGTTTCAACTCTCCGGATATTGGCTTTGTCGTCTATTCCTAATCCGGCATTTTTTCGGGTTGTACCGTCAATTCTAATAATTTGTTTTCCCCTGTCCTCTGGGTACCCGTACCAGGAGAGGGCCACGGTTCTCCTTTTACCGATAATCTCAACGCTGTCTCCGGTGGTTATATACAGTCTCTCAGCAATTAAGGGGTCTATTCTAACAATTCCGTGTCCCACGTCTCGGGGCTTGGCTTCGGCCACACGCACAGTCGCAGATCTCATCACCTATCACCGTTGTCCGAAACTTACCCATCTAGGACACTTCCAGATGGTGTTCGGTTCC
>NZ_JBRAKS010000418.1:0-3104 GCF_052745115.1 Candidatus Jordarchaeum sp. | reverse complement strand
GTTCGGAGACGCGTACGTGATTTTTACCGGAAAAGAGATCGCCCCCCTGGGATACGGCTGGATTTTTCCTAAGGATGGTATGCTTTCTGTGGGTGTGGGTTCGGCGGCGGGTATGATGGATAGGAAACCGGCGGAGTATTTGAAATATTTTATGAAGCATCCGGCTGCAGCGCAGTTTCTGGATGGTGGCAAGGTGGTTATGAGCCGTGGTGCCTTTATACCTTATAGGCGGGTCTTTACTCCGAGCTACTCCGCGGGTCTTTTAGTGGCGGGAGACGCGGCGGGCATGGTTTCACCGGTCACCGGGGAGGGCATCTTTTTCGCGGTTAGGGCGGGTATGGATGCTGGAACAACTGCGTCTGAGGCTGTACAGAGTAAAGACTTTTCTGCCGATTTTCTCTCAAAATATGAGCAGAGGTGGATGAATTCGATCGGCCATAATCTGGGATTCCAAGCCCAAGTTTTTGAGGAGACGATTGGGAAAATTCTTAAAATGGAGGATAAATCGGTTCGCAGGGAGCAGTATGAGAAGGGTGTGATTGAAGCCTTTTTAAAGTATATAGCTTATGTAGCAGAGTATTCTACAAGGAAATTGAAAAAGACAGCTTAACAACCGTTTTTAGAATCATTCGCAAAAAATTAGAAGGAATACTTTTTAATTTTTTACTTTTAACCTTTAATCTTCTACGATGAGGTAGGGGAGTATTTCTCTCATATCGTGTATGTTTAATATAATTTTTGCGTATTTTTTCAGGCCTTCCGAGGGATTAACGGCTATACTATATTTTGCTTCTAGGAACATGGGCAGGTCCATTTCATCGTTGCCGATGACTGCGCATTCTGAGGACTGCACTCCGGCATCCTGGGATACTTTTAGGAATAATTCGGCTTTTTTCTTGGCGTCTACTACTGGGCCTGTGAGCCTTCCGGTGAATTTGCCGTCTACTACTTCGGCAGAGTGACTGTACACGTAGTCCAGTCCCAGTTTTTCCTTTATTGCTTGAAGTGCGGTGTTGCTACCTCCACAGCTTATCAGGCCGATTATGTATCCCGCATCCTTCAGTTTTTGAATGGTTTCTTCTGCGCCTTCTCGGAGCTTGAGTTCTCTCATCAGTTTTAGAGCTTTCTCAACCTCAACGCCCTCCCAGTATTTGGCCGAATTAATTATGGCGTCGTTGAAGGAGATTTTTCGTGCACGTAAATCTTTGAGAATCTTCCCAACTTCTTCTTCTTCTTGTATTCCGAGATTTTTTGCTAATTCTACACTGTGGCTATCCCCATCGTATAAAACTCCGTCAAAATCGAAAACCACCATGCGTAATTCTTTGTCCTCAAACTTGACTCTGCGCATTTTTCAATCACCATTATTTGTATTTGATTCGAATAAGCTAATTTCTGTTAATGTAGTTATAATGCTTTCTTGATTTTTATACCCGCATCCTCCAGCATTTCGATCTGGAACCCGTACCACCAGTCTGGTACCTGGATTATATCTTTTTCATTAATTTCTTCAAAGAGCTTAACCTTTTGTACCTCCCCCCCGGGTTTTAAAGTTCCCCTTAGTGCTCGGGTGGAAAAAGCGATAAGAATTGCATCCACCTGTTCACCACCATTTAAGAATCGAAAAATGTAAACCCCTAAGAGTTTTTCCACCTCCACCTCTACCCCGGTTTCCTCCCTTATTTCCCTAATTACCGCTTGTTCATAACTCTCATGTATTTCAGGTTTTCCGCCGGCTAGTATCCACCCATCCATTTTCATTGGGTTCCCATAGGCATCTCTTACTTCAACGGGTTTTTTAATCATCACTACTCCCTTTTTCATCTTAATAACAGCAACCACTCTCAACCACTTTTCCTCCACAAAATAGTCGAAGATGGATCTTATTACCGGTATCTCTATGATTCTTTTCCTAGCATTCTTGTAACGGGAGAAAAGGGAATCCAAAGACCTCATAACCATCACTAACCAGAAAAACTCGAATACTAGTTAATAATCATTCAATAAAAGCTTTATTCTATTTCCTCTTTCCCTTTTCCCACATACTTGTCCGATTTGAGACCATACTCTCTAATGACTCTCCTATATAGTCCTATTGCAGCGAATATGAAAAATATAATAATCGTAACTATGGTCCAAGTCACATTGGAAAACCTCAAAAAGGTTATCCCAAAACCAAGAGCGTAGCCGGTGGATACCCTAATATAATTTTTACTCTCTCTACCAAAAACGCTCTGAGTCCACCAATCAACCATTGCAGGCAGAGCCAACCCAATCGCCAAAAGCAGACTTAAATTCTGATCCATTTGGGTAATAATCGAAAAGGACTGTAACAAGATACCGGAAATGAATCCCAGAGTTAGCCCAGTGCATCTGGCACAAATATAAAGTTTTTTACCAAAAATATTCAAACAAAGGGCTCTGTCTAGGTGATCCTCTTGATGATGTGATAATAAGTATAGTATAGCTCTCTTGAAGTCTTTACGATTAACCATAATACCACCACTTCTAAAAACCAGAACAAATAAAGTGAATTCACAAATTATTTAAAAGATGGACCATTTAGATTATACTATCTACTTTTATCTAGCATTATTACAAGACTAATCTTGGACGGTTAAAAAATCTTTTCAAAATGTTCATTTCCAAAAATTCGGTATTAATTTCGGCTCTAAGACGTTAATAATATTTAGTTAACAGGTTTCAGAAAAAAATAGTAAAAAAATAGTGGACAGTTACGTAGAACGGTATTACTTGTTTTACTCTCTTACGACTAGATAAATGATGAGCCCAATGATTCCTAGAAGGATACAGATAATCAGCCAGAGAGCACCGTTCATGCCCCTAGATTGAGCGTCTCTGTATACCCAGATTGCGATGATAATGCCTATGACACACCATACTAGGATGATAATCCAGGTAAGGGCCATGGCGCCAAACATCTCGAATTGTAGTGGTAACATTCATTTTCCTCCTTATTTGTATAATTATGTGGGATTTGTTTTTTGTTATATAAATATTTCCGATATTTTTCTATAAAAGTCGCTCATTATTATTTTTTTCAAGTAAATTTATGTTCTTATTCCTAATAATAGGCACTAATT
>NZ_JBRAKS010000417.1:0-3106 GCF_052745115.1 Candidatus Jordarchaeum sp. | reverse complement strand
TTATATATTCAACTCTCCGAAGTATAACTCATTTATGCGAAATATTTCTAATTATATATATTTTTATGTAGATTTCATAAAAAATTCTATATAAAAATTTAATTTTTAGGTTTTTTATTGCGATATTCACAAAATTAGGCAAAAGATTTAAAATAGTAATTTGGCGCCATTCTATATTAGTGAGCAAAATGACAATGGCAGAAGTGTGGACATGTAAAATGGAATTAGAAACTGAAACTAAAAAAATGCAGGCTGTTGCATTAAAAAAGGAACTCAGGAAAATGGGGTTGAATAACGTACAACAGGTAAAAGAAATGTGGGAAGAATGCATAGCTAAAACTCCTGCCCTAAACGGAAACTTCGACTGTAATATAACGGTAAAGTTCCTGAACGTGTATTGTGTAGCGGATATAGAGCTAACGCCCAAACATTAAACTCCTCCCCTAGTTTCCGGGTTCCTAGGTTTTCTCCATTTGGAAATTCTTCTAAAGTATGGCTTCATTTAAAAAAAGATAAAAGTAGAATCTATTTTTAGTAATCTATAACTTCCTAAGTGGAGTATAGAGTGATTTCAAATGATTAAACTTGTGATTTTTGATGCCGATGAGACTCTATGGGCATCATACGGTTACTGGGTAAGTCTCTTTGTCCCTCCTCTTAAAAGAGTAAATGATGAAATTATAGACTCTGAGGGCAAGAGAATAACGCTTTTTACCGGTCTAAGGGAGCTGTTGGAAACTCTTAAAGATAAAGGCGTTTTGATTTCCTTGGTCAGCCTAAATGACAGTGAGCCAAACCGAGTTATGGAATGCTTAGAACTATTTGGATTAAACCATTACTTTATTTATCCACAGGTTAATTGGAATGATAAGGGTCAAAACATCAAAAACATACTAGAACTCTTAGAAAAAAATGATGGAATAATAATCAACTGTAAAGAAGTACTCTTTGTTGACGATCACCTGTCCAACGTAGAGAAAGCGAATAATGCGTGTCCTGGAATAGTTGCTCTTCATCTCGGAAGCGACATTTCCAAAGTCACAGAAATCAAAAATTTTCTATGAAAATTAAATAAAAACTGTGCAAGCCCTACGAGTTTATACTTTAAAAAATTTGATAAATTTAATTTAATTTAAACTTCAAAATCCAAAATTTTTTCATTGCGAAAACTTAATATGCCTTAATCATCTGCACCTTCCCTGTCCGGAATTAAGGATTTTGATGGAGAACCGGATTTGCCTTTTAATAATAGATTTTTAATGGAAGTTGAGTCTATGGGTCCCCTTGATGGAATAAAGGTTTTGGACTTAACTCGTCTTTTGCCTGGAGGTTATTGTACCCTCCTCTTAGCCGATCTTGGAGCGGATATACTTAAGGTTGAAGACCCTTTTCTCGGAGATTATGTAAGATGGTATCCGCCAATTGTTGGACAGGAGAGCGCAATGCACCACCTTTTAAACCGAAATAAGAAGAGTATAACCATTAACCTAAAGGCAGATAAGGGAAGAGAAATTCTATACAAACTAGTCGAAAAATATGATGCTCTTATCGAGGGTTTCAGGCCCGGGGTGGCGAAAAAGCTTGGTATCGATTACGAAAAATTAGAAGACATAAATCCACAATTAGTATACCTTTCGCTTACCGGTTATGGACAGGATGGGCCCTATCGGGATTTACCAGGACACGACATAAATTACATTGGAATCGCAGGAATACTGGGAATCACCGGTGAGCGTAACGGTCCCCCAGTAATACCCGGTGTACAGATTGCGGACCTATCAGGGGGAATGTTCGCGGCCTTCTCACTTCTCGCAGGAATAATCTCTAGAGATAGGACTGGTAAAGGACAGTACATAGATTATGCCATGCTTGATGGTGTGGTCTCATGGCTTACCGTTCACGCTGCAGCATATTTCGTAGAAAAAACTAATCCAAAAAGAGGCGAGATGCTATTATCCGGAGCATTGCCTGTTTACAATGTTTACGAGACTAAGGACGGCAAATATATTTCTATGGGCTCCTTAGAGGATAAGTTCTGGAGAAACTTGTTCAAAGCCATTGGAAGAGAAGATCTCGGAAAAATAGACGAATCTTTCCGCACGATGCAATTAGATAAATTGGATACAGTAACAGAGGAACTGAGAAAGATTTTCCTCACAAAAAATAGAGACGAATGGGTGAAAATGCTTTGGGAACACGATATTTGCGTGGGCCCGGTTTATACATTTGAGGAAACCTTTAACGATCCCCAAGTTAAAACAAGAAAGATGGTTGTAGAACTCGATAATCCCGAAGTTGGCAAATTGAAACAGACTGGAATTCCCATCAAATTTACAAAGACTCCTGGAGAAATTAAAATGCGCGCCCCCCACCTAGGGGAGCAAACCAAAGAAATCCTCTTAAGCTTAGGATACAGTGAAGAAGAAATAAAGCAACTGAAAAATGAACAAGTAATATAGTTTAAATACCCTAACGACAATTATTTCAAGCAATTCAATTTAAGCCCAACTTTTGATATAATGCCGGCTTACATTTTTATTACTGATTTTTATTTACTTAACTCCCATTGTTCTGCCTTTTCTATTAGAATCTTTTCTGCCCTCTCAACCATGTTTTCAATAAATTCCTTTACTGTTACAATTCGGTCTACATAGCCGCAAGCAAAAGAAAACGGACCTTTAGGTCGAGTTCCTAGTGAAGGGAATAACTCAGTGGCTGCGGAATCCTTACTCGTTAATACTTCAGCATTTATCCATATCGGATCAGCATCATTCCAATTCTGCTGTTTGAGCATTACCCTCTCCAATGAAGCAGTCCATTCCTCGAATGACATTTTATCCCTCATCTCCATAACTTTAACATAATCCTTGGGAATAGGAGGAGCAAGCAGCTCACGTATGAGATCGGGATGGTTTGGTTGTGCTCTTATCATATTTTCTTTTATTTTATCAGATATAGGGCACTCTTTAGTAGCCATTAAAGCCGAACCCAAGTAAACTCCATCAGCCCCTAAGAATAGGGCCCCAAGAAATGTACGGGGGTCCCCAATACCCAATGGCATTAAGTTAAGGCAAGGGAGGGGGTGGTTTTATATATCGTGGAATAA
>NZ_JBRAKS010000416.1:0-3107 GCF_052745115.1 Candidatus Jordarchaeum sp. | reverse complement strand
GAAGTTGAAAGAGACCATTCCGAACCTCGAAGTGTACAAAAGACTTTTTACGCCCTAATAACTATTAGAATTATTTCTGTAGCAATAAGAATTAGCGTTGTTAACGAAATCCATTTTATAAGATTCCATGTATTCTTTCTATCGGGTTTTAAAACTAAATAAACCATAAAAAACGCTGTTGTGAAAACCAATAATATGGTTCTCCAATCAAAAACAATATGCTCAAACATTATCAAAACACCAGAAACATAAAGTAAAAGACTTAATAGGATTGAATAACGCTTACCCAAAAAAACACTAATTGTCTTAATACCTGACCTTTTATCACTATCAAAATCCAAAACAGCCGTCAAAACATAAAAGGCTCCGCCTATTAAAGTACCGCCAACCATCTCAAGAAAAGGAAACCAAGACGTGCTAATTAATACCATGAAAATGAGTAAAATTTCTCCTCCTATCCAAAAATAATATGAAAGTCTAAAAACAAGAATAGAATGAAATAAAATCTCTGAAGAGTTGTGAAAAACAATCCAACCTGCAATAAAAGGTAGAGTAAAAAGACCAACAGCATTCCAGATAACATCAAGAGGAGCTCTCCTTTTCATTCTAGGATAATAGGAATAAGAGATAGAAATCAAACTACCAATCAAAATCATAACTGCAAACACCAAAGACACATACAAACTAATAAAAAAACTAGTAATAAAACAGAAAATCATAATAATTTTCATTTGGGTGGGGGATACCCCATAATAAACAATAGGATTCTGATAGTCTTTTCGGAAAGATCCTAAATCGCTGTCTTCTGCATCTACCAACGAATTTAAACAAGAACTAGAAATTCCTAAAAGAAAAATAGAAAGATAAGACAGTAAAAAAATTGGAAGGGAAAGACTCGATAAAATAAAAAACATAAAAACAGAACTGTATTGGTAGAGACTCCAAGAAAAGGGATTAAATAATGACAAAATAATTCCAATAATGAAACTACCAACAGGGATAAGGGAAAGCACCGGTCTAACAATGTGGTATAGCTTCATTAGATTAGACACTGTACTATCTCCCAACCAATAAGTATCAAACAAAGATTGTATAAAGAACAAGTCGAATAATCTTTTTAAACATTATTCGGGTAACCTATCTAATAACATATTTGATTTGTTGAACACAAAATATTACTATGAAAATTATTGCAAAATCGGTATTAAAGTAAAATAAAAATTGAAAAAATTCCTAAAAAGAAAAGAAGAAAAAGTAAGAATCTAACCTGATGGAATAACTCCTGCGGTCATTGCAATCTGTATAAAAGGCTGAATTTCGTTTGCAGCACCAATAATAAACAAAGTTCCCTCATTAAGAAGTTGAGACCATTTCTTCTTACCAGTAACCATATCGTTCCAAGCGTCTGCCGTAGCACGAATCACAATATCTGGAGTGTGACTCTCTCCGTCAACAAACTTAGCTTTATCCGGCCAGAAAACAATATGAAATTTCTTATCATCAATTTCAAACGCGTGAATCCTGCCTACATATCCTTCTAACCACTTGGCTAAAATGCCCTTCGCTGGGGCACTCTTATTGATGGCGTCCACCAACTGTTTAAAACCTTCCACAATCTTCTTTACATCAGCCATGCAAACCCCTCACACCTACTTTTTAATCCATTCGATCAAAGCATCCAAGGCAGCTCTCTTAAGTGTACCCGCAGATAGTGTGCCATATTTCTTTTCAACTTTCTGAACCAAGGCATCAATATGTTCCTCAGGTACAACCACCATAATGTGTGGCAAATTAATCTGCATAAACCAGCGGCCAATCGAACCAAAGAACTTCATATCCTTAAGCCATTCGGAAAGATCCTCCTTTTTAATTTCCCTTTTGCCTAACCATTCACTCATCTTTACTTACCTCCAAAGGTATACCAATCTTTATCCAAAATCGTCTCGGTGAAAACTCCTTTAGTCTTAGGGATATGCTCCAAGGTGTCCCCGGACTTGTTAAGCAGATCAAAACCTGTGGGCCAATCAATAGCAATCCTTTGCCTTTCACCCTTTTTCCTACCAAGCACTACTCCCCCACCTCTCGTCGTCCAAAGAGTAAGCACATACATAGCAAGCGATTCTGGTGAAATCTCCCCTTTCTTGGCAATCTCTTCAAATTTCTTTTTAACATCTATATCCAAATTTATTGTCAACGACACCTTTTCCTCCTCCTTTATCTCCTTAATTCACTCCTAATATACGGGATACCCCAAGCCTCTCTAAATGTTACCCCTTCCATAGGATATCTTGTAGGACCAAGAACCCTTGCATACAATGGAACACCCAAACAAAAAGCAGTTAATGGTGTCCAACCCTTGGGTATACCAAAGTAATCGGAAACTAATTCCCGTCGCCGCTCATCACCAATGACAGGAAAACTGTCCCAACCAGCGCCAACGCCCAGTGCTGTACATGCAAGCCACATATTTTGTACAGCCATACTCATTGCAGCAATATTGATCTCTTTTATTGATCCAGGTATTGTTGGTAGATCGTAGTAGTGATCTGAGTAGCAGCACAGGATTACTGTGTCTGAAGTTTCTGGATATCTAAATAGTGAACCATCGAACATGCCCTCAACCGTATCAACCCTTGCTGGCGGAGGCACATACCACAGACGGTCTGCAGGCATTTCGAACCGCGACATTCCGAATGCTCCAGAGGAGGTTTCCTGGGCCAAGTCCGCCAAAAGTTCCTTGGATTTTTGGTCTCTAATTACAATGTATTTCCAAGCTTGCACATTTTCAGGTGAGGGTGCATGTCTTGCAACATCTAAAATTTTTTCAATTTTCCATTCAGGAATTTTTTCTCCTACCTTAAATTGTCTGATAGAACGTCTAGTATACATCGCTTCAAAAACATCCAAATATTCACACCTCCTTTAAATATCCTCCTTGGTTACGCCATAAAAAATGATGTTATGTTTTATATTTAAATTTTGCATCCTTTACTAAAACTCATTTTCCTCGTTTATGAAAGTATTAAATATGATTATCCTAATATTTTAGTAATAAGTATAATAATATATATATTTATAGTCAACATACGATATATCCACTATTACTT
>NZ_JBRAKS010000415.1:0-3147 GCF_052745115.1 Candidatus Jordarchaeum sp. | reverse complement strand
AATCTTTGAATCAATAGGCTTTAAATATTTACGCAAATAATAATTTCAATTTTGCCAATGTAGCAGCTAATTCATTTAGCAAACATAACTAGCGTGCGACTTTTAGAGTATTTGGAGTCGGCTAAGTATGAAAAATAAGGCAAGAGGAGTTATCGAAACCACTTTTCATTCAAACTTGTCGGAGATTGTTTTTAAGGCGATTTTACCTGAAATTGTTTCTGGTTCCAATGGGCGGTATAGAGGTAAATTAAAAAGAGATGGTGACATTATAAGCTTAGAAATTGAGGCTGAAGATACAGTTGCGCTCAGAGCAGCATTAAACTCATATCTCAGATGGTTAAAAATAATTTATGACATTAATGAAATTACTTAGGAGGCATGTCATTGTCTGGAAGTGAACTACCCCCACAAGTGCAGCACCAAATCTCAATGCTGCAGCAATTACAACAAAAATTGGAAATTATTATGGCCCAAAGAACTCAATCTGAATTACAGCTAAAAGAAACAGAGCAAGCTATAAGTGAACTTGAAAAAATCGAACAAGGAAATGATGTGTACAAAATGGTTGGAACATTATTAATAAAAACCCAGCCAGAAAAAGTCAAGGAAGAGCTTAAGGACAAAAAGGAGACTCTAGAATTAAGAGTAAAAACTCTTCAGAGGCAGGAAGAGCGTTCCCGAAAACAACTAGAAGAAATGCGAATAAAAGTTCAAGAAACCCTTCAACAACGTGGTTTAAGCCCGGCGGGGTAAAATGGACGACAAAAAGAAAAATGATCTAAGTGATCTAACAGCTGAAGACTTGGAAGAATTATGCATTCTTGCTGAGAGTGAAATAAAAAATTTCATTCATTCAAAATGCCCTCCGAAGAAGATTAAAAACTTAGAAATCATAGTAGAGTTTGAGTTCGAAAAAACAAAAAACCTTATTATTGAAATAGTTCTAGAATCTGTTTCTTTATCCGAAGAAGAGAATAAAATATTGGCAGAAGAAGCAGTAAGAGTTGCCATGAATGCTATTGATAAAAAGCTTTTAGGGTAAGCACATTGGCCCTGGAAATCTTTAAAACTTTTTTTGAAAATAATCCCAAAAAAATTTTGATCCTTTGCCATCAGAACGCAGACCCAGATGCGTTATGTAGTGCTTACGCTATTAAAAATCTAATTGCAAATCTTTTTCCCGAAATTGAGTGTCTAATAGGTGCTGACGATCTAAACAAAATTTCAAGCATTATTTTGGAAGATCTAAAAATATCTTTAGCAGAGATAGTCAATCTTGAAATATTTGATGCCTTTATTGCTGTTGATACTAACAATGTTGAGCAGTTGGGTTGCTACCATATGGTGCCAACTTTTTTAAAACCAATAATTTTTATTGACCATCATACACCTCACATTTACACAACCCAAATTACTCAATATGTAATAACTGATGAAACAAGCTCTTCAACTGCTGAAATTGTCTACAAACTTTTTAAGGAGGCTGATATTAAACCAGATCCCGAAACTGCAATGGCCTTACTTTTGGGAATAACATACGACAGTAAACATTTCCTTCTGGCTACTGGTTCCACTTTCAAAGCCGCTACAGATCTTATCGATGCCGGAGCGGATTATCCTTCTGTAATTGAAAAACTTCGCACACACATGCCTAGATCCGAAAGGATAGCGCGGCTGAAAGCCATGAATAGGATGCAGATACATGACTTTAAAAATTGGTTAGTCACTGTTTCTAATGTAAGCGCATACGAAGCTAGTGCCTGTAGGGCCCTGATGGAAGCCGGAGCAGATATAGCAATTGTTGGCGCCAAACGAAAAAATGAAATTCGGATAAGTGCTAGAGCTACACAAAACATCCATAAAAAAACCGGTATTAACTTGGGAAAACTTATGGAAGAATTAGGCACAATTGTTAAAGGCGTGGGGGGCGGGCACTCAACTGCTGCGGGATTCAATGGAGAAGAAAACCATGCTAAAGCTATCAAACATTTACTAAAACTAATCGAAAAGCACCTAGAAAATAGTCAACCAGCACCACTAGATTGAAGGGCCAATAATAATTTCTTAAATCAATATTAATTTTAAACATTTTTTATCAAATATAATCGCCCTTTTTTAAGAATTTACTGGTATTTGGTTAACTAATTCTATTATTCTCTTATTATTTTCTATCATGAAAAATTTGAAATAGTCTGAGAAGTTTCGAATTTAGAAAAAATAGGATGAGTTCTCCAATCATTATTTTAATACCTATAGTAGTAAGACTAGCACTAGATTAGATTACTCAAATTATAGAACCAAATAGCGGTGCGAACACATTTCCCAGTGTGCTTCCAATTAGCAGTAGTATTGCTTGAATAATACAGATTAGTCCTAGTGGAATGGCTATTACTGGAAATGTTAGAATCATTGCTAAGGCTTTAAACAGATCTTCGATAAACTTGAAGAGTAAATAAGTCAAGAGAAGAATAGCTATAAATATCAAGATTAGCCATTGAATTTCGGTTACATTGAAGTACTTCCACACTAATACGGCAACGCCTCCACCTACAAATAGTGCCAGAAGGGCTGCCCAGGGAAACGCTTTTATTGGCTTCATTACTAGTGCAAATCCTACGAATATCAGAATACCATAGGTATAAGCTGCGTGGACCCAGAAATAGTACTCGTAGTGAATAATCAGGCCTAGTAAATATCCTGCAAGTCCGTAAAAGACTTGAGCTCCGTTAACTGCTGCTGCGAGGATTATGAAATAGCTCGTTAATATATTTCCGCCTGTTATCCATGTCTGTATACCTGAGGCTATACAGAACACGCCTATAATGATTCCTAAATAAATTGTGCTCCGTATAAATAGTTGTATTCCACTGCCTATAACTGGCACAACGCCAAAGGCTCTTTCGAGTAGTCTACCCGCAGAAGCAAATCCTGCTAGAATTAAAAATAATGGGGCTAATCTGACTAGTATAGGTATGTCGATTGTAAACTGGAATGCAAATTGGAGAGGAACAAGCATTATACTCCCTCGATATTTGTGGTCTAACTAGATTAGATAAATAACAACATGATAAAAAAGGATTTTGTATGATGCAAAAAGAATTAAAGAAGATTTAAGCTAAAAATTTCTTTAATTATATTATTTAATAG
>NZ_JBRAKS010000414.1:0-3160 GCF_052745115.1 Candidatus Jordarchaeum sp. | reverse complement strand
ACACCTTTACACCTACTTAAATCTACGGATTTAAGAGCTGTTGTCTTCGGCTTTTTTCCTCGTTTTAGTAGTGCAGAAAACGGAAACCAACCTAATTTAACATTGTCAAAATAATATTACAATATTCCTGTTTTAATATTGGCTGTGAAGTTCGCATATAGCCAGAGTTATAAAATTTAGTGTTAATGTTTAAATTAAATAATTTTAAAACTTGCGCTAACAGATTTATTTTAGGATTACGATGTTTCGAAAATCTTGAGTTGATTCATATGAGGGTAAGAATTCCCAGGTGTATGAGTTCGCAGCATCCAGATAATGTTAGAACACCCTTTTTTGCCAGCCAGAATATTCTTGGTGGAGAGGACGAAATAAAGGAAGCCTACTATGTTTTTTCACATCTGGGTTGCGATGAGCAGATGTGGGACATGGAAGGAAAAGAGGTAGATAACTTCGTCGTAGTAAAACTCCTCTCAAACTATGACTACTTTTTTAAAGAAAATAAGCTGGGAGAAGATATTTTTCTGACACTCCGCATACCTAACCCTGCCATTGAAAAAACAGAAGCGAAAATCCTGGTGGAAACCCTGGACAGCATTCCACGTTCCTTCGATGCTTCTAAAATATTCTATGGAGAGGATCATACACCGATATTCGAGGTTATTTTACCCATGACTCAATCCCCGGAACAACTCAACCGAGTTTATTTCTACTATAAGGAATTTGTTGTAGGAAATCAGAATAAAACCTGTTTCCAAGGGGATATTCCGATTAAAAATTGGATAGGGGAATTCAAACCCGAGGAAATAAACGTGATACCATTAATTGAAGACATGACAAGTATGCTGAATGCGGATCAAATAGTTGGAGATTATTTGAAGGATAAAAAATTTGATTACCAGAGAGTATTTTTGGCAAGAAGTGACCCGGCCCTAAACTATAGTCTGGTTTCAGCGGTAATCATGAATAAAATAGCTCTCCAAAAATTGTATTTTTTGGAACAGGACTTATCATTAGAGATTTACCCCATTCTGGGCGTAGGCTCTCCCCCTTTTAGAGGAGGAATGACACCCACTTCAGAGGATAGAGTTCTGGAGGAATACCCTAGTGTGCAGACCTTCACCCTGCAGTCTGCCTTTAAATACGATTATCCTGAACAACAGGTTATGGAATCGATCAAAAGAATAAAAGAGAAAAGTAGAGGAAAATCCTTAGATTTAGATGTCACTCTCTACCAAAACATATTGGAGGAATTGTCCAAAGAGTATGAGAGAGAAATCATGGAGGTGGCGCCTCTAATAAATCAGATAGCGTCATATATTCCTCAAAGAAGAAAAAGAAAATTGCATATTGGACTATTCGGATATTCTAGAGGAGTGGGAAGAGCGGTTTTACCGAGAGCAATAACCTTTTGTGCAGCCCTATATTCTCTGGGCATACCGCCGGAAGTATTCGGTCTCTCTGTACTTAACCCGCAAAAAAAAGATGTGGTCAGAGATATTTACAAAAATTTTGATGACCATATTTCCTCAGCGCTCCAATATTTAAATCAAGACAATCTTAAACTCCTACACCCTAATCTCGCTGAAAGAATTAGAGAAATTGCTAAGGAATTCGAATTCGAAACCAACCATGAACACAAAAATCTAACAACACAAATTGTTACATTATTTAAACAGAATGAACCAACAATGTTGCAAGAAAAAATCATCGAAGCCGGAGCGCTAAGAGGATTTCTAGGATAATAAGTATGAAAATGGTATCAAAACTAAAATATTCTCAATATATTCCTTCTTAAAAATAGAGAAATAATTGAAAAATAGAATGCACTAAAAACAACTTTATTATATGAAACTTAATGGTTAAATTCTACACAGGATACCTCTTTGTTCCACCAGGGCTTGTTCCATTTCTCAGTAGAATCGGGTATAAGGGCTAAGAGCTCTTCAATCCTTGAAATTATTATATTAGATTCTTTATTGCTGGCTCCAAACTTTCGTAACAAATCTTTATTGTTAACTATCATTTCGAGATTCAATCTCACGGTCTTTCTGAATTTTTTATCCTTCTTGAGCTGTTCTGCGATTCTTGCACCATTTATCTCTTCAGGGCCATCTCCCAGAGGGTGGTCTAAAAATAAAGCACAAACATCTTTTATGTCTTTGTCTTCCATACCAATAACAACTTTTTCCGGCTCATAGTAACTATTGCATGGAAGTATTCTGTGTTCAAGTCCCGCATCTTTTAATTGTTTTACCGCTTCCTTTGGATGCTCCTCAATGAACTGGCACTTAGTTAGCAGCATATTCTCCAAACCAATAGTGTATAGAGTTTTTTCTGGAGGCTGGGAAAGCTCATTTCTCACATCAATTTTGTGGCGCATATTCACTTCCTCGGTTAGTATATCCATGTAACCAGCCACCGGAGTTCCATCGTCATTTACCGCATCAATAGTTCTCACTCTCCAACGTTCACCTCTTCGCATCGCGCTGAAAACCTTATCTGAAAGGAGCATAAAGTGCAAATACATACTTCCATATAACTCTCCTAAACACAGAAGTAGATTCTTTACTGTTGCTCCATACTTTCTAGGACAGATAAGGTCCACATCGTTCATAACACGATTAAAGGCGCCTCCCGGAGCGTTAGCACTAGGGCAGTGTATTTTGAACGCCCCGCCTCCAAAAAGTAAAACATTCAAAGATTCTTTACAGATTTTAGATTTCCCGATGCAACCCTTTATTACGTGTGGATTGTGTAGGTGCAGATTTCCTGCATTTTTTGCGGCCCAGAGCGTTACTATAGCCCTTTTCATGGGTAGGTAGTCTAGGTTAATATAATCAGGTAGTCCTAATTCTTTTCTTAATTCAGATGGTTCTACGTATGATTTTAGAGGCACCTCAATTTGGATGATGGTTCCGCCAAATTCTTCGCTTAGTATTACTTTTCTAGGTTTCGGATTCAATATTCCCACAACTTTTTTCAATGTGATTAAGTATAACAATCTTATTAAAGGTCAATGAATTATTTGTCTTATTTTTACGGATTCGATTTAGGTATTTAAAAATATTTTGATTAATATGTTTAACTTTTTTGTATCTTGACGTAAAGAATAAAGACAGATTATATTAACTTTGCTGAATTTTTAAAAACAATTTATGAG
>NZ_JBRAKS010000413.1:0-3165 GCF_052745115.1 Candidatus Jordarchaeum sp. | reverse complement strand
ATTATTCTTTTCGAACTATCCCAACAACCCACATACTTAAGGCGCCTTCTCTATTAGGATTTTGGAAAAATTTTAATATCTATTTAATAATAATATTATCAAATAAAACCGTGTGAAGGGAACCAGCACTGAAATGTATTGGTGAAAAAAGCTGAATATTTTTATCTGGGTGAAATAATTTGAATAAAAGAGGGAAGAAGAATTTTAATCCCATAGAAAAAAAGAAAAGAGAAAAGTTCAGAGCCAGAATAATTTCTGAAGGATATGTAGACTATAGGGAAGACTCCGAATTCTACCGAGAAGAAGAGGAAAATAGGGAAAATAATTAAACTGGTTTTCAGAGCCGCCAACCTATTGAATACTAAAAGAAAAATATTATGTTAAAGTGATTTTTATAATTCACACTATATTCCTTTTCTTTCTTCTTATAATTTTTTAGAGTTTGTCGGCATTTTCCAAATTATTACTTTTTTAGTTAGTAATTTTAGCGCTTTATTAGATGATTTTCTACCTTTTGAAATTTTTTTCTCATAAAAATAAAAGGTAAAAATTTAATAGTTTAATATTTATATGATAAGAGAAACGTACTTGTTAGTTTTTTTGGAGGTTGGGTTGGTTTTGAAGGTTGTTTATCACAAGATGTATAACATTGTTTATGCTTCTGACCCTGCTGCAAAAGCTGGGCGTATCGAAAGTATTTATAATGTTATTTCTCCCCATTTTGAGTTTATGGAGCCTAAACCTGCTACTGAGGAGGATATACTAAGAGCTCACAGCGAGAGGCATGTTGATTCTATTAAGTCGGATAAACGGTTATATGAGGTGGCTGCTCTTGCTGCTGGTGGGGCTATTGCCGCTGCCGAACTTGCTTATGATGGTGAGCCTGCTTTCGGTTTAATTCGTCCTCCAGGACACCATGCTTCTAGTGACTCTTGTTGGGGTTTTTGTTTCTTCAATAACATGGCAATAGCGATTTTGAAACTGCGGAATGAGGGTAAGGCCGATAAAGTGTTTATCCTGGATATCGATCTACATTTTGGAGACGGAACAGTGAATATTTTGGGCGACTTAAAGGGAATATCCATTATGAATCCGAATCATGGAGGTAGAGAAGCTTATTTAGAGCAGGTTTCAGAACAGTTAAAAGTGGAAGCTGCTAGGGGCTGTGATATTGTCGCGGTTTCTGCGGGTTTTGACGAGTACGAGTTAGATTGGGGAGGCAGACTCAAAACCGAGGATTATAAAGAAATAGCTTCCATGGTCAAGGAGTTTTCCATTAAAAATTGTGCAGGAAGACGCTTCGCCATTTTGGAAGGCGGATATTATCATCCCGACCTAGGTAAAAACGTAAAGGCGTTTTTAGACGGATTCGGTTAAAAAACAAAAACTATTTAAAGAAATAAGTCAATAAAACATAAGTAATTTTCACCCCCTTTTGAATTTACATTCTTTTGAAAAAAAGATTATTATACCCATTTTTCATACATATAACATGAAGATTACAAATAAACCAGAAAAGGCGTAAGACATGGAGAAGAGTTTTGGAGAAATCGCTGAAAAAATTGCCAAGTTTATGCCTAAAAAATGCTATGTAGCATTCCTAGAAAACAGTGGAAACCTTCTCTGGTCCTCCCTTACAAGCGAATCAGCGGATGCGGTAAGTAAATTACGTGGGGTTTTTCCAGTTTGGGACATTGGTGATTATCAGCTCAAAAAATTGTCAAAAAGCAACCTGCTAGTTTACAAGGTTTCTCCCCGTATTGTCCTAGCAATAGAAAGCTATGAGAAAGAAGGAGTTCTAATAGTTACTGGTAAACGTTTAGAGGAGAATTATTTAGAATTATTTTCAGAAATTGAAAGCCAACTTCCCGCTCCAAAGGAAGAAGAAGTTATCGAAGTTCCCACAAAAGAAGTCAGTCTAGGACTAGTAAAAGAGGGTTTCACCGCCGAAGAAATAGGAGTAGCTGAACCAACAGTAGGCGTGATTCCTTCAGAAATAGTTGAGGGTGAGATGCCTCGAGAACCCTCCACGGTGACTCCTCCCGCTGGAGAAGTGGAGGAAACTATAACAGTGAGTTTTCCTATTCTTGTCGACAATAAGATTCTCAAGAAGGTTAAAGAGCCGATGGCAATAGCTATTCTTCAGCTCTGTGACGGTGATCACACCATAGATGATATTGCTGAGGAACTCGGTATATCCAAAGCTCGAGCAATGATAACAACCGGTGATTTTAGTGCGAAGGGAGCCATAAGATATATTTCAGGCATTAGAAAAATTAAGAGGTGAAAAAATTTTGGGTGTAAAAGGTGTATTAGCATGGAGAATTAAAGCCGAAAAAATTAACATACTAGTTTATAGATCCCTAATACAAGCTTTAATTAGCTATTTAACGAAAATTCATGGAGACCCAGCAAAAGTTAACCAGGAGTTAAAAACATTAGGGAGAGATATGGGTGAATTCATCTATACTAGATATCTTGCTGCAACTCGGAGGCCTGCAAAAAATCTGGAAGAATTAGCTGATCCCAAGTCAGCCTATAATCTTGGATTCAAATTTTTCACAGGAACAACTTTTGATAAAACCGAATTTAAAAAGGAAGAAAACGACGTTTACATAACTTATTCCATAGCGGATTGCCCACTATGCAAAGATCTAGTCTCCCCATCACCACAATTGTTTATGTGTAATACATTGTCCGGAATCTTGGAATGGATCGAAGAACAAAGATTAGCAGAGTGGGGTGCAGACTCGGTTACTTGCAACGAGACGCTTTGCCGAACCCGCGGAGACCCTGTGTGTCGTTTCGTATACCATTTCCATATGAAGGAACCTGAGTTATTCTAAAAGCCCATTTTTTGGGAGGAGTGGCGTTTCTTTTTATTGCAACTGTTAAATTAAATAAAACTGCGAATCGTCTTGGATTTTTTGCCTATCTGAAACATTGGTTAACATTTTTTTCGTTCTCTCCTATTTTTTTAATTCATGAGAATTAAATTTTTATAATAAGGGTGAACTATTTTTACAGGAATCTTTGGCGGAAAGCCCCCGACTTTAGTCTTGGGGATGAACCGTCAAAAAATTTATAGGCTGATGTGTTGACAGATATATTGGTATCAACAGATGGAATACAAGCATTCCCGAAACCAGGTCTACCTCATCAACT
>NZ_JBRAKS010000412.1:0-3188 GCF_052745115.1 Candidatus Jordarchaeum sp. | reverse complement strand
GTTTTCCGCTGAAATGAGCGGCGATGGTAAGCAGGTCTTCGACCAGTTCCTCGTGAGGTGTCCGGTAGGTGTTGGCGTTGACCGCTTCCACCTCTGTTCCAAAGGTGGCGGGTAGCGTTTGGAGGGTGTGGAAGCCGAAGCGGGTTAACCGGTTAGGGTGGGTTAGCATGATCTTCTCAACCTTGCGGTTCGCTACTAGTTGTAGGAGTTTCTGGTAGTTTTTCCGTTTTTCGTTTTAATCCAGAGCCGATGTCGGTCAGTGTTTTTGTGGTTCCCTGCTGTTTGAGAGAGTTCCCTCTGTCTTTGGAGGTCGTTGCGCTGGGATGCTTGTGGCACGCGGGTGTATCCTGTGATCTTCCTCTGCTCGTGGATGTTTAGCAGTCGCTTGATTTCGTTTTCGGGTATTGGTCTTCGGCCGCCGGCTGTTCTGACCGCTCGGAGCTTTGTCTGCTTGTCCCATTTCTGGATGGTTTGTGTCGTGACGCTTAGTAGTTGTTTTGCTTCTTTGAGGGTGTATAATCGCTCCATATGCATCTAGCGGTAGTTCAGCATAATTCTATTTAAACACCGCTATTTTAGAACTGTTAGCATAGGCAAAACAGTTAACATACCAATGCCTCCTTAAAAAACGAAACTTCTAGGAGGCTTCAGTCAAAGTCAAAAAGTTTTTTCCTCTTAAATTCCTTAATTTCATTCAAAACCTCTAATTCGTCTGGGCTAAGCTCTCCACCTAAATCTCGAGAGAGCTTATCAATCTGAACCTCTGGAATATCTGAATATAAGACGTCACCCTCTCGGATTTGGCGTCCAACAGTAGGGCCACGAACACTAATAGCTACATTTGAGCCTCTATGAGCTATTTGCCTCACCTCACCCTCATCCTGTATCTGCATAATCACACCTACACGTCGGTTTTCCTCATTAACCAGTCTAACCTTAGGGACCATAGATCCCGCTAATACCTCCACACCTACTACCGCGGGCTTGCTTCTCCGGAAAACATAACCAGGCAAGATTTTTATCTTGAATGGGCGAACCATTCCTGCCAAAGCCTGTCGCCGCTCCTCCTCTTTCTTCTGAACAACCCAAGCATCATAATCATCAAATAAACCATAGATCACATCACTTTGGAAAATGGGAATACCAGAAACCTCTGCTTCCTCCTCGGCATCCGGTAAAACACGCACATTAAATGCCAAAACCACTGCATTTAGGGGCTCTTTATCATGAACCACAGCGGCTTCAACAATATCACGTTTGCTCACATCACCTACATCAGCTAGACGTACTGATCCACCGCGTTCTCTAAAATAAACCACTAAAGCCTCTAGACTACCCAAGGTGTCCGCCTTAAGAACAACTCCACTCTTACTAGTCTCGATACGTACCGAATCCACATCTGCTTGAACCTCTTTTACAACTTCATCGAGATTGGAAGATTCATCCACGACGCGTAAAGGAGCCCCCGCAACCACTCTTTCCAAATCTTGGCCAACAATTTTAACACCAGCGGCAGCAACAACTTCATCAACGCTATCAAAACGTTGTCGTGGGTCACGCATCTCATCCAAGGGCTTAGGCAATAATAAGGCTCTTATACGTGTATCAACAGCTCCTCCTAAACCACCAAAAACAATCAAATCATCACTATGCAAAACACCATCATAAATTATTGCATCTACTGTGTGACCCAATCCCGGCTCCTCTTTTACCTCCAAAGCCACACCTTTAGCGGGCCCCTCACTAACCTCTAAACGTTTTGCCAAGTGTTGCTGAGCCAAACCAGCCAAAACAACCAACAACTCAGCAATCCCTTCCCCAGTAATTGCGCTTGTGGGGATTATGGCGATGTTACGGGTAAAATCGCGTACTCTATCAAAACGATCGCTAGAGAAACCTAAACGCGACAGGTCGCCTATAAGCTCATAAATACGTTCATCCAAAAAACGTAGCACAAAATCAGGCTGCTTTCCCAAACTCTTAAGAATGGAAAGAGAGCCAGACTGAACCCAACCATTAATTCTATCAACCTTATTAGCAGCAATCAGAAAAGGAGTTTTACGCGTCCTCAGAATATCAACACACTCATAGGTCTGAGCCTGAAAACCACTCAAAACATCCACCACAAGAATAGCAAAATCAGCAACAGCACCACCACGACGACGCAAGTTAAAAAAGGCCTGGTGCCCTGGAACATCGATCATTAGGATGCCCGGTATGGTCAATGATACGTTGAATGTTTTGATTAGGTCTCCTCCTATGGCTTTGATTGTTTCTGTGTCGAGCATGCTGGCTCCTATGTGTTGGGTTATGCCTTTCGCCTCTCTTTTTTGTACGGCGGTTCCTCTTATTTTGTCCAGTATGCTGGTTTTTCCACTGTCTATGTGTCCCAGTACTACGCATATGGGTTGTCTTAGGTGCATTTTTCATATCCCCTCTTCTTTAGAGTTTACGATGTGTATTTAGAGTTTTCAATTTTTCGCATCCTAAAATCCACAAAAAAGAATAAATTATCATTAGTTACCATATAACAGAATACTCAAAAGAAACAAAAGGATTATTTGAGTAATCATAAATAAGTTAGAAAAAGTTATATCTACTCAAATAATTATTTTTGATACGTTTTTAGAGGAGTATTTGAGGGATTACTTTGTACGAAAAGGATGTTAATAATATCTTTACCTTGTTTCTTGAGAAACAGGGTAAAAAGTTTAAGATTCCTAAAAAATCTGCTCCAGATTTGCTTATAAATGATACTGCTGTAGAAATTGAAGGAAGTTGGGTTAACTTCAAAGTTGCCTTAGAAAAGTATGTAAAATACTCTCTAGAATATTCTTCCCTTGAAATTGTATTTCCAACAGATGCATTAGACGTTAATAAGATGTTCCAGTTACTTTTACTCGAAAAGCTTCTCGAAAAGAAAAGCCGCCCACCAATAAAAATTCATCTAGTCACAGAACTGGAAAGACACGATTTTGTCCTAAAAACATTTCAAACTGTCCAAGAACTATATGATACAACTGTGAATAAAACATTGGACATATTAGAATCGTCAAAAGATTTACCAAAGGACGAGAAAAGTGAAAAGATTTTTCTAACGCTTATATCTGCAGATGAAGAAATCAAAAACATACTAATAGAAGAAACAAAATCCTCAGAAAACAAAATTTCCATTTAAAAAAAGTTTC
>NZ_JBRAKS010000411.1:0-3225 GCF_052745115.1 Candidatus Jordarchaeum sp. | reverse complement strand
TGGGAGGCTGGGGGGCGGGTTGGTTATGCTTTTAAGGGCCAAAACGTGGTGGTTTTTTCTCATATTCCTCCTGAACTGAAGGGTGAACCGACACATGCGATTTATAGTCCTATGGAGCTTCAAGCCTCTATAGTTAATGATGATATTCGATATTCAACTATAGCCGAAGAATGGAATGAGTACATAACTGAGGATGGGGCTAGCATAAGGGTTAAATTAACGGTGGTAAAAGTTTCCAGAACAAACAAAACTGATAAGGACGGGGACCCGGTGTACTTGGTTCAAACTTCTTTGCTTCCCCAGATTCAGCCTCCGAGAAAAAAATAAGATGAAGTATCTTCAGAAGCACTGTTTTGTTTTTTTAAACTCTTTTTGAGCTTATTTCCGCTAATTTTTTAAATATTACTGTGGTAGTAATTTTTTATGACATATTATGATTTGTGGAATATATTATGGAGCTGGAGAAGAGAGTTCACGATTAAGGAATTCCGATCCACCTTTCCCAGCCCAAGTCCAAATAAGGTTTTACACGACATGGTGCAGAAGGGATTTTTAGATAGGGTAAATTGGGGAAGGTATAGAGTAAATTCACCTAAGGAGTATGTTGGGAAGAAGTTCAACATAATTGAAGCTTACGAATTGGTGAATGAAGCGGGGTTGGAGTATGCGTTTACTGGTCCTGATGCTGTTTTTTTCTGGACTAAAGGCGGATACAATATTGATCGCTTTTTCGCCTTCTATCCCATTCACTTGAAAATCAATAAGCAGGAGTTAGTGAGTTGGAAGAATTTTTTTAAATTTAAGGGCAAAAGAGTGCATGTTTACGGCGAACCTGTAAAGGAGACTTTATATGGCGTATTCTATGTTTTATATTCTGAATCTGAGACTAGAGCTGAAAAAGTTGATGGCTATAGTGTAATGCCTTTGGATGAAACCATCGAGTTTTGTAGAAAAAATATTTACGCTTACGAACCAGCCTTAGAGATGCTGGATGAGATGTATAACTTAAAATTAGGCATTAGATACCAGGAAAAAGAGACGAACCTATAGTGATGTATCCATGGCAGTTAAGTTTGTGGAAAGAGAAAATGAGATTTTAAGAATGATAAAAAGTTTCTCAGAAGCAGCATTAGACTTCATAGTAGTAGGAGGAGGATATGTTGTAAGTGGCTTGGCTAGGCATCGCTTCTCAGTAGACCTCGACCTAGTAATTCAGAAAAATGATCTGGAGGCTTTTATGAAAATCCTACAGGAGAAGGGCTTTGAAAAGCAGATTGAACGAACTGGCTTCAATGAATTCTATGGGGGCGAATTTATAGGCAGTGTTAAAAAAATAGAAGACCTTCCGGTAACAGTTGATTTACTTGTAAAAAGCTTGGTTTGCAGGGCTACGAATGCTTCTTGGAGTTTCAATTATATTAAGCGTTACTCGGTGATTGCAGATGTGGCTGGAATAGCGATTTCGGTTAGATGTAGGGTTCCTGAGAACGCATTGCTTATAGCATTCAAGATCCATTCTGGCAGAAGAACCGATGTAAGGGATTTTGTAGTTTTAGCTCCTGATGCTGATATAGAAAAAATTATCAAGCACATAAAAAGAGGAGACTTGGATCGGTTGAGGACTCAGATATACGCAATAACTGAAATGTTAAATGATGAGAGATTAGTTGATTCACTGAAAGGAGTTTTTAGTATAAGAAATGATGTTAGCGAACAGATAGGAAATGCCTATAAAATGATTAAAAAAATTCAATCTAAACTGTAACTATTTAAACAATATTTTTCCCGATTCTAAAATTTTTTATCTGGAAAATGTCAATTACTTTTTTAGAGAAGAGGCAGATTATCGAATTAGTATTGTGGTGTTATAAATATGGTAGAGCTCACTTTTTATGGTGGGGTTGGAGAAGTCGGTGGAAACATGTTCCTGCTAAGCGATGGGGATACCAAGGTCTTTCTGGACTTCGGTATGAACTATACTGCACGGAGAAATTTTTACACTTGGCCCGCTATACAGCCCAAAGATGAGAGAGGGTTACTAGATTTCGGTCTTATACCAGATCTAAAGGGAATATACCGGTGTGAAAAGTCTGAGCCCAGTTTTGATGGTGTTTTTCTTACTCATGTTCATGGAGATCACACTGGTTACATCTCATTAATTAACCGAGCGATTCCTGTTCACTGCGGTGAAACATGTTCCCTCATTCTGAAGGCTATCGATGCCACCAGCAGGAAAAGTTTTGAGAAGGATTTAACTGGATTGAAATGGAAAATATTCCGAACCGGACACCGCGTTAAAATCGGCAGCCTTGAGGTTGCTCCGGTACATGTGGATCACTCGGTTCCCGGAGCTTACGGTTTCATAATTCACACCTCTGAGGGCACAATTGCCTACACTGGGGATTTGCGAAGCCACGGAACAAAACCGGAATTAACGATGGACTTTGTGAAAAAAGCAGGGGAGGAGAAGCCGGAAGCCGTTATCTGTGAGGGAACCAACATTATGCAGGCGAGAGTCTCAAGCGAGGATGAGGTGGAGCAGAAGCTTAACACGGTAGTCGCCAGTACCAAAAACATTGTACTCGCCAGTTTTAGCTACAATGATATAGATAGGTTGAGAACCTTTTATCATGTGGCCCAAAAGAATAATCGGTACCTCGTGGTCTCTCTGAAGCAAGCCTACCTGCTAAGAGAACTCCAAAAAGATCCTCGACTAGATGTTCCAGACATAATGGGCGACAAGTTCATAGTCCTGGATAAGGAAAAGAAAAAAGACAAGTGGGAAAGGGAGGAAATCCAGAAATACCGCAATGTTAAAACCGTATCCGAAATCGGGAAAATCCAGAACAAGGTAATCTATGTCCTATCACAGTTCGACTTAAACGATCTGGTGGACATTAAACCCGATGCGGGCAGCATCTACATTTACTCATCATCGGAACCGTTCACCGAGGAGGGAGAAATCGATTTCGAAAGGATGAAAAACTGGCTGGCCAGCTACGGCCTGCCACTCTACCAGATCCACACCTCAGGACACATAATGCCCCACGAACTCGTAGAAATCTTCAAAGAATTGAAGCCCAAAAAACTAATACCGGTGCACACCGAGTATCCCGAAACCTTCAAAAAATATTTTGAAAAAGCAATCCTGGTAGAATTGCCAACAAAAAATCAAACCATGAAAATTTTCTAAAAATAATTTGAACCACTTCTTGGAGTAAAAGA
>NZ_JBRAKS010000410.1:0-3230 GCF_052745115.1 Candidatus Jordarchaeum sp. | reverse complement strand
CAATTATTCTTTTCGAACTATCCCAACAACCCACATACTTAAGGCGCCTTCTCAAGGTACCCCCGTCATAAATTCGGCCCAAGTTATAAGATCGTGGCGGGTAATCACCCCAATAAGCTGTTTCTTTTCATCAACAACGAATATTCCGCGGAGTACTGGTTTCTCAGCAAAGCTTTTAATTACCTCCTCCACTGGAGTACCTTTTTCAACTATTAGGGAATACATCTTGGGATTGTAAGCGTCTTTAACTCTAAGAGAAATCATAAATTTTCTCCCCATACATATCTATGATTCAACACATTAGTGAGGAATTTGTTAATTTGAAATATATTTATAGAATATTCACTTTTTATTCTCTTAGGACTTACGCAGTTGGGTGGGTATTTGTGTGTGGTTGGTGATGGGATTGCCCGAGTTTGCCTTCTTTTTATATTTCAGCCTTTTTTAGCTCTTTCTTTGAGAGGTGTGTATTAAAAATTCTGGTTTTCACCAATCCAAGGCAAAAGAGGAGAGTTCGACGCCACCACATGCCCAGTTAACCTACAAACAGCCCTCAACTGCGTAACTCCTATCTCTTTTAAATCTGACTTATTTTTAATTTATTTCAGAGAAACAAGTCGCTATTATGTTCGTTTTCTACTCGATTTAACGTAAATATAAAGCCACAATTTGAAAATATGTATGCCATCAGATTAAACCAATCTTTAATAATTCTTTTTCAATAAAACAGATTTTATTCATGTTCTGAGGAGTACTTTTTGAATAAAAATTCAACAACGATAAAAATTTATACGAGTATAAAGAAAAGCCTATCATTTTAGATTCGCAGAGGTATTTTGAGAATGGGTGAAGAATCGGGTTCGCATCAACTGTTGATAATTAACTTGTTAACAACATTCGTGAGTATTCTATTAATAGTGGCCTTCATATTAGCTTGGATATATAACCCGTATTATATTACTTATATCCAACAAATACATTTATTTAGTTGGATGAGCTGGGGTTATTCCATATCTTTCGAACTAATACGTAATATCGCATGGACAAACTGGTTACTCAACCCCGCAAGAATAGAAATAATAAAATACACTGCTTGGACAATATGGATATACAATGTTGTGGTCCTTGAACTGTTATATTATATTGGATATATTTTATGGGTAGTAGCTGTTGTCTTCATGCTACTGCCTATCTCTGTTTTTCACAGAAAGGGTGGAGTGCCAAAGGGAAAAGGCTATTATGATACTACGGTTCTCGTGGAAAGCGGAATCTACTCTGTTGTTCGGCATCCGCAATATACGGGTGTAGCAGTATTGTGCTTGGTACCGATTTGTCTTGGCCTGTATTGGTTGCTCGCGCTAATTGGGATTGCGTGCATGGTAATATGCTACTGGTTCACAAGACTAGAGGATAGGAGCAATGTTGAAAAGTTTGGTAAAGCCTATGAAAGCTATATGCAGTCTGTGCCGGCGATGAATTTTCTGGTTGGAGTGATACGTCTTCTAAGACATTAAAAGGTGGAATAAAAACTTCTAAATTCTGAATCTTATATTGACTCCCGCCTTTTTTAATCTGGATAAAGTGTTGGGGTAAGGATCAATAACCTCCTCTTCTAAGTTTCTAGCTAAATCCCTGCTGATTCCCGCCAGCTTCTCCAATAACTGCTGTCTCTCTTTGGAAGGCATAATTCGAGGGTCGGTCATGGCTGCGCAGTGAAAACTAACCCTGTGATCCCAAAGGTTTTGAATTGCCCTAAAAGGAAATTCGAAACTATCAGCCATCGCGCCTGTTCTCCATGAGAAGCCCTCCGCGTTGCCTGCCTTCAGAGAAACCCTCAAGTAAACCTTCTTAAACTTACTAATCTGCTCCACATAATCCTCATCCACTCCCAGAATCGTTCCATTGGTTTCCAGAATGAAAAGTGAAAACTCGGAATCCTCCACCAGCCCTAAAAGCTCAACCAAGTGTCGCTTGCCCAGTGTGGGTTCTGCGCCCGAAATCCTAATTTTACTCACTCCCTTCCTCCGTGCCGCTCCGGCTAGACTCTCAAAAGCCTCCTCGGGAGAATAGAATTTTCCATAGCTTTCAGGAAAATCCCGCGACTCGTCGCTCCAGCAGTAAAAGCACCGAAAATTGCAGCCCACCGTGTAACCAGTTGAAATTCCACGGTAAACCCTCACCACGTAGAAATCGGTGTACTTTCTTTTGTTGTCCTTCACAACGATTTGTTCTGTTTTCTTGGCAAGTCCAATGGGATCGAATGGGACGAAATCTTTTGTTACGTATCTAGGATAAACAGAATCTGCACCCATTAACTGTCCTCAACTTTTAACTTCCTATATATGTAGGTAATGAACTTGAAACCTTATTAATAAAACTAAATAACAGTAATTATTTCCTTAAATTAGCATAAATTTTGAAAAATTTTTACACGCACCGATAATTTTTAGATCCACTAGGCGCTGTTTATTTCTTATTATTCTTTTTTTAAAATGGAAAGATTTATAGATTTAGATTTTTTACCTAAACTACCATTAATTCATTTCTTAGAATAGATTTAAGGGAGGCCGCTTTTTTGAAGCAGGTTAGGTTTGGAATTGTGGGTTGTGGAGCAGCAGCGGCGCACCACGCTGTTGCGTGTAGAGAGATCAGCGATAAAGTCAAATTGGTAGCGGCTTACGATGCTAATGAAAAAAGAGCCAAAATATTAGCTAAGACTCATGGCATGGAACCCTGTGAATCCTACCAAAGTCTGCTCGCTAGAAATGATGCGGATGCTGTAATTGTTGCTTTGCCTCATTATCTTCACTCTGAGGTCACTATTGCTGCCTGTGAGGCTGGAAAACATGTGCTGTGTGAAAAACCTATGGCTCCCACTCTTGAAGAATGTGATGCAATGATAGGTGCCGCAAAGAAGAATGGAGTGAAGTTTATGATTGCTGAGAACCACCGCTTTCTACCAGCACATGTGCTAATTCATGATTACGTTTCGAGGGGAATGATTGGTAGGGTTCACAACAGTAGAAAGATTTAATGATAAATAATACCATTCTTGGACTTTAATCGTGAACCTAAACATCCGCAGAGATGTCCAATACAAGGCTACAACCATATGCCCACGAGAACCAAGTCGGCAATCAGCGTGGAGAACAAAAATCCGCTAAAAGGAACCACTGCTGGGCAAAGAAAAGGTTTCCTTCCAAAGGCGGACCACGGCTTAAACGCTGCCT
>NZ_JBRAKS010000409.1:0-3235 GCF_052745115.1 Candidatus Jordarchaeum sp. | reverse complement strand
GAAGGCGTTGAGCCAGAAGCAAGAATCCCCCGACTTTAGTCGAGGGGAGTGTCAAGAATTTATCTCCACCATACACTGTGGTAGTCTAATTGCAGCGGCAGTTATTAACGTTAATCTTAAATCAGTTCCACCACATAATCTAGACAATTATTGCTTTCAAGAATGGAAAAACACGCAGTAAAGTGGAAGAAGAGCTCTTAAAAACTCATCTACGTTACGAGCTGACGTGCCTTTTATCGTCTTTCCCCGATGACCTTTTTCCTTTCATTTTAATGAATTCTATGAATTCTTAATCTGTCATCCCCTCTGTCTGTTCGTGTATTTTCAAACGTGCATAATGTACCTCTTGAAGTGCAGGGTCAGAGAGGAAATCCTTTTTCACCTTTTCCCAAAGCTTGTCCTTCTCCTTCATAGATCTTACCTCACTATGCTAACTTTGCGGATGAATGCGTTAATGAATGAACTATTAAGGCAATTTGTGGAAATACTTGATTACCCTTTTATTCGCCGTTAGGCGAGCTATGCATTACCCATAAGTGCTACGAGTAATTGCTTTCCTCTAATTTTATGCAAGATACGCATATTTTCTTGTTCCCACGATAAAAAATATTACGTATATGATAAAAAATTAGAGAGCAAAAATTACCCATAATAATTGTGGGTAATGCATAGGTTAGGCGAGAGGGCGTGTCTCGTTTCAAATTTCTTTGCCTTTGGATGAACTTTAAGCCAATAAATGGAATTCATCTCTGGCGATTGCGCCTAGTTCCGTGTAGGTTTTCTCCTCTTCCTTTTTCTTCAGAGCGAAAATCAATTCTCTGATAAAATGAAGGTCTCGCATCATAGGATCTGATGGGAAATTCTTCAAAGCCCTTTTCTGCATCTTCTCCTTTTCCTCTACTGGTATCAATACTTAGTGCTTCGAGTCTTGGGGTTCCTAACCCCCTTGATTGGGTTATGTTTAGGAAATATTTATGTATTACAATGTATTCTTACTACTGGGGATAGTTATGCCAAAAAAGCCCATTGTGATCACTATGCGGCTTTCACGCAGAGACTTGGAGAAGATAGAAGCCGTGAGAGACCTAGAGAATGTTGATCGAACTACACTACTTAAGGATTTTATTGAGGACGGACTACGCCGGAGAGTAATACAAATTTACAAGAATGGTAAGCTAACAGCCTCAAGAGCTTCTGAAATATTAAGGATACCACTACGAGCGTTCCTAGAGATGCTGGAAAGAGAAGGTGTCGCAGTAAATTGGAACTCGGAAACAGTCAAAGAGTACCTGAAGAAGGAATACGGGGAATAGCCCTGCTTCCAGCAGTATCCAATGCAGGACCATTAATCCACCTAGCCCAAATAAACAAGCTCCACCTTCTCAAGAAGCTATTCAAAAACGTATTAATAACCCCAGAAGTTAAAAGGGAAGTTGTCGATGAAGGAATCAAACTTGGCCACAACGACGCTCTGATCGTGAAAGAAGCAATAGATGAAGGTTGGATTATAGTTAAGAGTATAACTAGGAGAGGAATTTCAACTGCTAAGAGGATAGCTAAAGGTGAAAACGTATCCAAATCAGATGCTGAAACACTTATGCTGGCGATAGAAAACAAGGTTAAGAGTATGTTAGTCGACGAGAAGATTCTCTCAGACCTCGCGAAGATGCATGGGTTCAAAGTTTGGAACACCTGGACAATTTTGTTGGAAGCTCTCCGCAGAGGTTTCATTGAAATCCATGACGTAGAATCCGCAATCAAAGACCCTGGTGAGCGGAGATTTAAGCTAAAGGCCAAACAAGCTGCTGAAATACTGGAAGCTGCAAAACTTATAGTCTCCACAAGAGGGAATGAAAGATAAAAAATTAACCTTCCATGGTTCGGACAGTGATTGACCTTTTATCGATAATCTCAAGCGCTTCCCTATTTCTTTGCTAGGAGAATTTGACTTTTATTGCGAGGTGTTGTCCATATTCTATAATTTCATGGTTTTTTAGCATAAAACCAGAGCCGTAATTTATCCGCCTGTGACTCTTGGGACACTTCGACATCTGAGAACCCTATTTCGCGCAACAAATCGTGCAATACTTCTTGGGAGAGGAGCATCAATCGCCGTCGCCGCCATCCTCTCCACTTCCATCCTTCCCAGTGGGCCTTGGATGCTCTTTCTCGAAGCCAAGCGTGGAGCCGAAGAAAGTGCCAGTCGATTTTAAGACGGAATACGCATTTGAGACATAAATCTTGACCTCACGCTTGATACCCAAGATGTGTGGCACAGAACCAGAATAGACGCCTACCACCTTTCTTGTAATTTTGAACCAACTCTCAGCTGACTGATAAGGGTCTGTTACGGGTGCCAAGTTGGCTGTCAACTTTTTGTTCCATTTTTCTCTGGAGAACTCCTTATCGAGGATTTCTGCTACATTATATTTGACGAAAATTTTATGGGAAACTCTCCAGTTGGAAGCTCCAGATATTCATGGGTGTATCTTGCATTGCAGTAAACACAGTTATGCTTGCAACCCCCTGTAAGTGTTGGATCCCCATCTGAAAGGCAAAAACCAAACATTGACATAATGTAGCATCTTTTTAACATTAGTGTGCTCATAAATTACTTCCCTTGGTTTCTCCATAATTATCCCTCGATCACTATTTAACAGACATACTAACATCATCAGATGGAGGATGTTTTTCTTATTCTTGACGTATAATTTTATATGCCAACTATCTGTAAGCTTCACTAGCCTCCCAATTTTCTTGACGCCGTCCACAGGGGTTCTACTTTCAGTATCCACTCATCAATTTTTTGAGGATTTTCAGGATAGTTTTCGTAGAGATTTCTAAGCTTTGAGGAGATTTTTTGAACAGCTATTAATTTTCCAAGGCTTTCCCTTCGTAATCCTCCTTTAATTACTCCTATCAAAAGCTTTCCCAAAGTACCGAGTGTTTTTCCGATAGAAGACTTCACTTCGAAGCATCTGTTAATCTGACTGAAATCTTCCCCATTGAATACTACGTTTGCATCAAAAAGGTAATTTACATCGCTACGAGTTAGGGTGGCTGCGGCGGGTAGCTGCGCCATAAGAGCTGCAAACTTTGCACCTTGATCCGTGAAATACCTTACATTATACTCCCAAAGTGATTCATTCGAAACGTCACCCTTCTCAAGCGCTCTCTCGGCTATTTCCGAAGCAATTTTGCAGCCTGTAAATCCCGAGGACACACCCTCACCAGA
>NZ_JBRAKS010000408.1:0-3245 GCF_052745115.1 Candidatus Jordarchaeum sp. | reverse complement strand
AGGACATCCTACCAATTAACAGCAAGGGGTGACAAATGTCCCTAACTTCTACAGACCGGTTTTATGAACCTTTCAAAGTTAATCCAACAATAAAATTAACTTCCATTAAATTGTTTCGCACCAAAAATTATGTTTGCTCTCCTTTTCCAACCAGAATATTCCATCCCAGCACGAGAATCATTCACACTTTAATTTAAAATATTGCTAAAACTCCAAATTCATCAGGCATTCATATTCTTCCTTATTAAGAGAATTTTAAAAATTGAAAAAAAGATTTATAGCCATATTGAAACATAGGGAATTCTGATTCTTTACTTCCCTCTAACTGAACCTAATTCATCTTAATGTTAAATGTGGTTGGTATGTTTATGGAACCGGATATGTCCAGAGAGGAATTGTTAAGCCTTCAAGAAAAGAAATTCAAACGCACAATGGAACTGGCATTTAAAACACCACTATACAGCAGAAAGTTCAAAGAAGCAGGACTGAGTTCAGCAGACATCACAAGCATAAACGATTTAGAAAAGCTACCCTTCTCCAGCAAACAAGACATCGTCAAAGACTACAGAGCAGCAATCGCCGATTACAAAGATTTATCAGTCTTTCACACAACCTCAGGAACCTCAGGCACACCAACAGTGGTGGGGTACACCAACAATGATGTAGAAGTTCAAACCTCCAACGAAGCCCGAAACCTGCTAACAGCAGGCTTCAAAAAAGGAGATACCATAATCCAAACTTCGAGTTACGGGCTTTTTTTCGCGGGGTTGTGTTTTCACGAGGCTTTGAGGGGGATTGGTGCTGTTGTTGTCCCTGCGGGTAAACAAGCAACCAGTAGACAGCAGGCGGATATGATTCACTTTTATCGCCCTACCGGGATCATTGGTATTCCCCAGTTTATATTGAAGTGGGCTACTTTGTACGAAGAGATGTTTGGTGAGGATCCTCGAGAAAGTTCACTTAGTAGGGGGTACGCTCTTGGGGAGCCGGTTCCGGAGGGTAAGAGGAAGCGTATTGAGGATATTTGGGATATTGACCTCAGGATTGGATATGGATTGACGGAGGTGGGTAGTGGGGGAGAGTGTGAGGAGAAATACGGTGTACACTGGCCGGAGGATCTTTCTTTAATGGAGGTTATTGACCCGGAAACTGATGAGAGAGTGGCGGCGGGTGAAAGAGGAGAGATGGTTTACACTACTATTTCCAGAACCGGCACTTTGGCCATTAGGTTTTGTTCAAGGGATAGTTCCTACATAGTGGGTGGTAACTGTTCCTGTGGTCGTATCACTCGGAGAGTTATGCCTCCTGAGTTTCGTTTGGACGGTTTGGTTAAGATTAAGGGGACTCTTACAAGCCCTTTTGCCATCGATTCGGCAATTTTTAGCTATGAGGGTGTTAGAGATTATTTAGTGGTGGTGACTGAGGATTCATCCGGATTAGATCGCATAGATGTTTTCATTGACTCAGACTTGCTCACGTCCAGTCAAGTTGAGAGTCTGTCTGACCGATTTGGTGGTAAGGTTTGGTTTAAACCCTCATCGGTAAAAGTGGTGGAAAAAGATAGTATCCCGGTTATTGGTAGGAAGGGTAAAAAAATCATTGATCTTCGAGTCGAAGCGGATTATGGGGATGAACTTAAGTCTTTTCTGGAAAAGTATGGAGAAAGCGCCGATTAGATTCTTATTTATATTTTCTGAATTTTGGGAGTTGATTCTGGTAGTTTACTCTATTATGATTTCTGGGACTTTGACCCCCTGCTTTTCCAATCTTTTGTTTACAATCTGATTCATTTTTTCATTGGTCAGGGTTTTAATTTGGTGTGGTGCATAGACTCCAATATCGGTTATTATTAGGTCAATTAGTTTAGGGGGTGTAACGTCGAAGGCCGGATTATATATTACTATCTCCCCTTTTCCGGGGACCTTTTTATTTGTAATAATATTTTTTGGCGGCCACTCTTTTAGACTTTTTTCGCTGATCACTTTGTTCTTCCTCTTGTCCTCTGCCTCCAATATATAAAAGTATGTTACTTCATCTATACTTCGTTCTTCTATTGGTATGTCTTTCCCCTTCTTAGTTTCTAAATCGATAGTACTATATGAGGTAGCGTAGTAAAAGTCTACATTTCCATAAAGGTCTGCTACTCTAGCGATGTCGGCGGATCCAATTTTGTTTGCCACCGACCCGTCTCTAGCTACTCTATCCACTCCCAGAAGAACCTTGTTGACCCCAAAACGTTCGAAGGCTGATGATATCATGTTGTCAGTTACAATCACTATGGGCATCTGGGCTCTGTTTAACTCCCATACTGTTAATTTGTATCCTTGACTTCGAGGGCGAGTTTCCTTGGAAACCATAATTATGTCTTTTCCCTCAACATAGGCCTCTTCTAGCATTCCCAATGCGTGGCCACCGTAACTTGAAGACATGCTTCCACCATTACAGTGAGTCATAACCACATCTCCGTCCTCTAGATGCTTTTTCCCATCTTGACGCAAGTACCAGCTTAGTATGAGATCCGCAGCTAGAAAATAGTCTGCAGCATACCTTACAGCCTCAACCGCTTCACCTACTTTACCATTTTTACTAATAGACTTTTCCGCTACTTTAAGACACAGATCGGTTGCCCATTTTAAGGGTGAAGCTGTCGGTCTAGTTTCATTTAAGAAATCAGCAGCTTCTCTCAATTTTTTTATGAAATTTTCTTTTTGCTCATTTTTGTATTCATTGGCTGCCAGTAGCATTCCGTATCCTGCGGCGCACCCTATGGCCTGACTCCCCCGGACAATCATACCCTTAATGCCAGGAATACCGGCTTTGCGATAATCCTGCGTTTTCCATACTGTAAACTCGTAGGGAAGTTTTGTCTGATCTAGCAGAACCATGGTTTCCGTGTCGTGTTCGTAGTGGACTGTAAGGGGAATATTTGTTTTGTTATGAACATATGCTCCAGAGTCAGGGTCGAACTCGAGTCCGATTTTCTTAAAAACATTTTGAATATCAACCATTTGTCTGCAACTCCTTGAAATAATGATTACTATTACTGGAATAATTAGATATTTGGATTTCTCATATTTTTTGGATAGAGAAAAATCCATGAAAACCTACATAAATTTTGGGGTATCAATAAGTATACTAAGTATTAAAAAATTAAGAAAATTTAGAGCCTAATTCCAATTAGTTAGTCCATTTTTATTTGCTATGAAAAAGCTTTTCGCTTCAGTCCGAGAGGGGGCTGACCAGAT
>NZ_JBRAKS010000407.1:0-3265 GCF_052745115.1 Candidatus Jordarchaeum sp. | reverse complement strand
AGCCATATATGGTATTATTTAGTATTAAATCTTCCTACTGTTGTAAACCCTTCAAGAATCTGCTCCCGAGACAGATCCGGATTTGTTAATTTCAATCCAATCACCATCACCTAAACCGTATCTATGACTTATCAATTTTGTTACCACCCTACTCAATGTAGCCTTAGGGCAGTACTTCTTATCTTGAAAATAATGACCAAAACCACCGTAACAAATCGCAGAAAAAAATAAATCAAGAATGAGAATTCTCAATATTTTTAGAGCTTAAACTTTAAAGGCGGAAGGGCACAGCTTATTAATTGCACATTCCGCACATTTTGGTTTTCTAGCGGTGCATATCTTTCTCCCGTGGGTAATTAAAAGGTTGGTTAATTCGAACCAGTCATCTTTGGGATACAAGTTCATTAAATCGCTCTCGATCTTGTCTCTATTTTTCTCTTTTGTGAATCCCATTCTTTGGGATAGTCTCAGAACGTGTGTATCCACGGCGATTCCCTCATTAATTCCATAAGCGTTAGAAAGCACTATGTTAGCAGTTTTTCTCGCAACGCCGGGAAGCTTCACCATTTCCTCCATTGTTTTAGGGACCTGAGAGTTGAACTGTTCAACAATCATATTTGCAGAATTTATTATCGATTTTGCTTTATTCCTATGGAATATGATTGATTTAATATCCCGGTCCAATTCTTCGAGATCCGCATTGGCATAATCTTCTGCTGTTCTATATTTTTTAAAAAGTTGCTCGGTTACCCTATTTACTAAATCATCGGTGCACTGTGCAGCGAGTATGGTTGCTACAAGTAGGTCTAATGGAGTCTTATATTTAAGAGCCGTGCCCCCCACGTTTCCATATTCTTTTCTTAGGAATTCAAGTATTTTTTTTGCCCTCTCCTTATTCTCCATTCTTATCACACCTGAAAAATAACCATCCGTTTTCAACCTTTTGGAATCTTATGAGGCAGTAGCGTCCATTCAGGCGTTTACCCTTCAATTGAACAATTATTTCCTTGTCTTCCCGCCACTTCTCCTCCTCATAGGTGCCACTATCCCATATCTCCACCTTTCCCGCACCATACTCTCCCTCAGGAATTTCCCCCTCAAAATCCGCATAATCTATTGGATGATCCTCTGTGGTTATAACCAATCTTCGAGTTCCTTTCTTGGTTGGAGGCTCTTTGGGAACAGCCCAGCTCTTTAAAACTCCATCCTTTTCCAGTCTCAAGTCCCAGTGAAGATGGCTCGCGTAGTGCTTCTGAATAACGTAAATCTTACCATCTCCTTTCTTTACTTCCCCTGCGGGTTCTTTGGTCTTGCCGAAATCCCTCTTCCTCTTATATTCCTCAAGACTCATAATATCAAAATTCTGAAGTTACTATATAAACCTGTTGAAAATTCGTAAAATGAATATTCCTTCTGAAAACCGATGTTTCTCATTCAATTTTTTTAAAAAAGTAGGGTGCTAGCTTGTCCCTAAACTTTAATGACTCAGAAATTTTGGTATTATTGGGGTGAGAGTTTCTGAGATTAAATTTATCCCGATATTAGAATGGGACTAGCTAGCAGTAGAAACTATTTCAATTAATTATTATTGAAAATTTGAAGATAAATCTGAGTATTTAACGGATATATTAAGATAAGCGTATCCAAGTATCTCGTCAGGGTTACAAATTTTATCGATTAACAAAAAATGCCTTATAATATTACGTTATCTGAAGATTATTGATTAAATATACAGCAATTTGAATTATAATTAGACGCAAATTCTAACCACTTTTTAAAATTAAATTTTACTTTTTTGAAAATTTTCGAGTTTTTTTAGAGCGATTAAACTCTAATCAATGATCAAAGATTTAAAAAATGCCGTCATTTAGCGAAAACTTGGATAACTAGGTGAAAAAAATTTAAATTAAGTTCTGATTGAATGACTAACACTAATAGGAGTAATAAAAAATGGCAAGAGCAGGAGTATTAATAGGCGGAGTAATAGCCCTTATTGGGGCGATTCTGGGTCTTTTTTATGGTTGGGACCTTTTAACATCTGTGAATTTATTTAAATTCTTTGATCCGAAGACTGCCTGGGCTTTACTAGTTGCAATAGCTTCATTTGTAGCTTTTATATGGAGCCTACTCTTACTATTTGATAAGTGGGCTTTATTAAACGCGTTACTTGTACTGGGATGGGGTATCCTTCTGCTGCTAGTGTTTGGGGGCGGATTCCTATCATTTTTAGCAGCGATTCTCATGATCATTGGAGGATTCATTGGACTAATCGCGGCTATAGTAAGCTAGAGATTTGAATCCCATCAACTGATTTCCATTTTTTCCATGTTTCTAAAAATAAAATTCAGTTGCTATAAAAAGTGATTTTATAGGGATGCGTATTCTTTTTTATATTAGTTACTTTATTTAATTGTGTAGGGTGTAGGTGAAAATGGACGAAGGGCTGCTTAAACGGTTTGAAACCGTTTACAAATTGGATGATGGACGGGAGGTAATTTTTCGCCCGTTAAGAACTAAAAAGGATTTAGATGCACTCTACCAATTTTATAGCGTCCTTTCAAAGGAGAAAAACTATCGCAGATTTATGGGTTATCGTAAAGTTACTAGGTGGATTGTGGAAGACTGGGTGGATATAGATTACTATCAGAAAATGTCCTTGGTGGCTGTAGTAGACCGTGGAGATTCTTTCAAGATTGTGGCTGATTCAAGATACTATGTGGACAAGACTACTGGTGCTGCTGAAATTGCAATCGTGGTTCAAGATGATTGGCAGCACAAAGGTATAGGAACTAATTTACTTTTGCATACTATTGAAGTGGCGAGAGAAATGGGTGTGAAAAAATTATTCGCATATGTAGCTCCAGAAAATAGAAAGATAATTCGAATGGGGAAAAAACTCGGTTTCGCTCAGAAATGGTATCCAGAAATGGGCGAATACGGCGGAGAACTAATTCTAAATGAATAAATCTAAAAAAATGATCATAAGTATGTTTCCTAAATATTTTATTATAATTATGTCTGAATATTATAGGTCCCATAATTATTGTATTAAATTTTAAATAAGGATACAAACTTAATCAATGGGTCTATGATTTATTATATTGTGATTTTTCTCTGTCCTTTTGATTGTTAATTCTCGCTGTTCTTCCTCTCCAAGAGGTGTTTTTATGCTTCTCGCCCTGTGAAGCGTGGAATCCTCTCGCTAAACAGGGGGTCAAACATGAATACTTCCACCCAAGCCAATGAGTCTACTATTTATTATATG
>NZ_JBRAKS010000406.1:0-3288 GCF_052745115.1 Candidatus Jordarchaeum sp. | reverse complement strand
AGTGGAAAAAGAAGTAAAAAAACAAGTCGAAAACATAATGAACAGAAAATTCCCAAAAAATCCAAGTAAAGAAAAATGCAAAGCATGCGACTGGAACTACATATGCACCAAAACCTAGATAAACGGAAACACCCAACATAGAACCCTAAATATCCCACACCTTGGATTCATTTCCACCCCCCCTTATACAATTTTCAAACTTCTAAAAATGACTAGAAACCGCGCTTTTAGAGGGTGAGGCGGTGCTCGGTTTGAGCGTGAAAAAGGCTGAATAAGCCGAAAAACCACACAACCCACAATAGTTGATACTGAGTTAACAGTACCAATTTCTCTCCACGAATAAATTCGAGCGTTTCCTTGCGGTGTTTCTATGAGGATTTTTTGAGACGCATAACTTGCTGTTTCATTTTTCTAACTTAGTTCTCTTAAACCCCAACCTATCGTAAACCGGATCTGAACTTATTATTTCTTCCCTGCAGTGAGCTGCATGAAAAGCATCAAAAACTCCAACACCGTCCTCAATATACAGTGCAGCTTTAAGATATGTCTGATCCTCTATTCTACAAATTTTCATCACACTTGTAACAATTCCAATGTACTCAAGATCATACCTCTTCGCCAAAAGCATGAGTTCGATAAAAGTAGCCTCAGAGGTTGTGATGTTACCCTCATTCTCCTCAAAAAATTTCTTTGCTTTATCCCTCAACCAATCTGCGGGCTTAAGTAAAGCTAGGAAGAAATCTGTGTCTGCATAGATCACCCGAGTTCCTCCACTGCCTGCTTTAAAATATCCTCTTTAAGTTCTTTTACTGATTTTTTGGGAAGCCTTTTTCCAATTCTCTCCAAATCCTCAACAGGGTTAGCGGGAATGGGTATAAGGTAAATCCCCTCCTTGGTTTCAACAAGGTAGAACTCTTCGCCAAGCTTTTCTCTTATGTGCTTTGGCAGATATATTCTTCCCCTTTCATCACACTTAAGCATCATTTTTCCCACAATTAGCTGATTAGTGGGAAAACATTTAAATTTTTCCACAACCCAAGCTCTTCGGGACCAAAATACATGTACCACAATACACATCACTCAAACAATTTGACACTTCCCACCATCTGTCCAAAGACTTTGAATAGAGCGGGGACCAGGTTTCGCCAATTGTTGAGGCGGTGGGAGATGGATGAAGAGGAGAGAGAAAGCCCTGCTGTGCGGAACTGTCTCATATGTTCCCTGAGGCTGGAGCTTGAGTGGGCACTGACCAGTAGCCAGGAGACGAGGAACTCCTAGAACACGATCTTCTTAGAATACTTGTCTAAACCGAACGCTTCTGCAACTCCTGCGGCTACACCACGAAGCCACTCCAACAATCCCTTAACATCTTCTTCACTAAACTTAACCATCAAGCATCCTATTTTTACTTGGTAAAGAAACTAAAGAAATCTTTCGAACCGCATTGGGGTTTGAAGCCGCGAAGGAACTTGGATTTGGGGAGATGATAACCGATTGGAACCACATCATGAGTAGTTCAATCTATCGATAATTTCCTCAAAAAAGGGGTTTTGTTCTAAAATCCAACAGCTAAAATAGAGACAAGTTTTATAGGGGAAACTATCATTAAGTTGAAATGTGGAGGTAGTTGAATGGTGGAATCAAAAGACGATTTTACGTTGATACTTGAGGAATTAAAGGCTATAAGAAGGGATCTTGCCTACATTAAGAAGCACATGATAGAAGTGGATAATCTTTTAACAAAGGAAGAAGAATTGATGCTAAAAGAGGCGGAGAGGGAGTTTAGAGAGGGAAAGACCGTGAAACTTGAAGATTTGAAGAGGGAGCTAGGTGAGCTTTGAAATTCAATTAAGTACTAGGGCTTACAAATTTTTTAAAAAATCCTGAGGATGTGTACATTCGTTTAATAAATAAAATAGAAGAGTTGGCTGAAAATCCGTTTCCACTCGGTGTGAAGAGAATTTTTGAAGCCTCAAAAAAAGGCAGATTTTGCGAATCTATCGTCGGGTGATTGTTAGAGCCAATATTCCCTGTCTCTCTTTTTATTTCTTTTGGAAGACCGTATACGCTACAGAAATATACGGTTTCATGCAACAGTTACGTAACCCGCACCAGGTTTTCGGTGAATATGTCCCCGAAATCCACTTTGAAACCCAAATAAGCGAGAAGGAAAAAAGAGGCTATAAGGATATTACAGAGCAAAACATCGAAGAAATCAAATACGAAATTTAATGAACAACAAACAAAGATGCTCAAATTCAAATGATTCTCCTCGCCCTTCGTATTCAATCAACAGGAGAATCCCTCTAATTAGAGGTGGGGGTGGCAAATGTCTCCAACTTTTACAGTTGATTACATTTGTTTTAGTAGCCTTTTTGTTTCTTTTAGTTCTTTTTCTAGTTCTTCTTTGGTTTGAATTGGTGGCCATATGTTTTTTTCGCGAATATACTCTATGAATTTCCACAGGGATGCGTTTGCCATTTTTGCTCCTTCTTCAATGCTTATTAGTCCTTTTCGGTATCCTTCTGCCGCTTTTTCTAGCTTGTGCCCTGTAATTTTTGATAGAATCCATTTTCTGATTAGTGTGGCTTTATCGATATTTTCTTCTCGGGCTATTTCTTCCAAAATTTTTGCGTCCTCTTCTCCTAGCCTTGTCGAGACTAATCTACTCTTCTTCATTTTTTTCACCAATTATTCCAAGTATGAAGGTGATGCGTTCCGGAGTTGTACCTCCAACCGTTAGGAGTCGGTTTAACGCATCCAGCAATTCCTTTTTGCTGATAAGTTTCTTGAAATAAGCATTTAGAAACATTAGATCTGTTTGAATGACTTTTGCGTTGCGTTTAAACATCTTTTTGTATGCTACTCTATCAGAAGTGACCGCTACGGCGTTTTTCTCCACCGATAAAGTGTAAGTGCTTGCTTCTCCTTCTCCAACAAAATAATCAATTTCCTTTGATACATCTACTCCAACTATTTCAATTATTTTTCGTTTTTTAATAGAATACTCCAGTAGGTAAGCATCAGGGTATCTTTCCTCCATGCCTTTAACTACTACCTCATTGTAGACTTCCCTGTCGATAATGTACTCGTAGGGTAATCTTTCTAAAAAGTCCAAGAGCCCTGCCTTCGCTAAGTAAACTAATGCACATGCATCGACAGCAATCTTCATGTATCTTTTGTAAACAAAAGAAAATAAAAATGTTTTCATTGTCTACAAAAATTCTCACAGACTTCCAAACAGCACCTTTCCAGAAGAATGGAGATGTAGATTCACCCGACTCTACC
>NZ_JBRAKS010000405.1:0-3296 GCF_052745115.1 Candidatus Jordarchaeum sp. | reverse complement strand
TTATTAAATAAAACTCTCTATCACATTCATTCTAAATTTTTATAAGTATAGGCAAATTATTTAAAAAAAATAAAGGTTATTGGCTTTTAGGAAAAAATGAACTATAAAAGAAAATTAAATCGATAATTCATTAAACCTGTAAAATTTTGGAGTTATAAGTTCAGAGCACGTTTTATGATCTTTGCAATACTTAGTATGGAAGCATTTTCTAGTTCTGATGAGGATAAAAGCTCATCCTGCGAAATTATTAGGGGAACCATCATCTCTTCCTCTGTGATCCCCCCGTGGCTTCCTACAATTTTGGTATCTCCTAACTCGTAGCCGCTCTCAGCAGTTACAACTAGGTCGCCGCTTCTAGGATGTAAAAATCTTAACTCAGAAATTCGTTCAGTTTCCATAACTTCAAGAATACCTTTGACGCTGGTAAGAAACTCGTATATTTTGTTTCTTTGTCCCGGAGAGTGTATATATACGTGGCAGGTCCTATGAGAAGCTAGGGCAGTAGCGTCTAAATTTTTCTTTTTAAATAATTCATTTAGTTGAATTTGTTTTTCGCCCTCGGTCATTCCATGGTCTGCGGAAACAATCATACAAATTTCCTGGCCTTGAGATTGGTACTCCTCGAAAATCATACTTAAAGTGTGATCCATTTCCTCTAGAATTTTTATGGTTTCTTTGCTCTTTGGGCCATAGTTTTCCCCCACACTGTCAACTGCGGGAAAGTTTGCGACTATTAGATCGGGTTTTTCGCTTCTTATTAGTTTAATAGATTCTTTTAAGACTTTGCTGTTCTGGGTAGGAACGGGGAAACTCTGAATATAGTTTTTTGTTACAATGTGTTTTGCTCCTTTCGTTACTGGTTCTGCTATGGCTGCAGTTTCTAATCCTGTTGACGATGCTTCCTCCAGAATGGTTACAGCTTCCAAGCAGGCATTAGGATCATAAAAATCAAAGTTTCTTGGTCGCTTAGCTTCTCGGTCAAAGAATTGATTGCCCACTATACCGTGCTGGTCGGGATAAACTCCAGTGATTATAGAGGTGTGTCCGGTATAGGTTGCAGTGGGAAACACCGCTCGACAGGACAGTGTGGATACACCATTTTTTGATAATTTATCCAGAAAGGGTGTTTTTGCATTTTTTATCCAGTTAATGTTACATCCGTCAAGAATAGATAAGTAAACTTTCATATCTTTCCGTCCGCCGAACTGTTACTCACTAGATTTAAATTAATAGTTAGGGAGAAGTACTAATATGTATTTTCAGGAATCCCTACACGGTGAAATTCGACCAAATGAGCTGGAGAGAAAACTTCTAAACACCGACGCTATGAAATCTCTTTCAGACAAAATGGACATAGGAAACATCAATCTAGTTTATCCCAACGCCAAGCATACCCGACTAGACCACAGTTTAGGAATACTCTATGTTGCGAATGAAATATGCCGCCTACTCTTAGAAAAGGAACAGGAAATTGAAGAGGAAGTGAAAATAATTAGGCTCGCATCTATGCTTCACGACGTAGGGCATGGTCCATTTTCCCACGGATCAGAGATAATTATTCATGAAAAAACCGGTCTCACCCATGAGGAAATGAGTAAGAAAATAATAACGGATAAAACATCAAAAATTAACATGGTGCTCAGAGACTCGGGAATCAGTAAAAAAGAAATTAATGAGATGGGGGACATGATTCTGGGAGTTAATAAGAGAAGACCATTCTTGGGAGAAATGATTCATTGGATGGTTGATGCCGATAAACTGGACTATCTCCCCAGAGATGCACAATCAACCGGGTTTTTACCTTCACTGGTTCAAAGCCGAAAGATAATCGATTCCATGAATCTGCATAACGACCATATAGTTTTTGAAGATGTGGCGACACCGTACTTGGAGTCTATGGTCTTCGCTGAAGCTATTTACTATAAAAATATTCATCATCACTCAACGGTGAGGAAGGCGGATCAGACTCTCTCCCGAGCCATAAAAATAGCAATCGAAAAAGAAAGAGTAACACCCTATGAAGTGCAAAAAATGACTGATAATCAGATTATTAATTTTCTAAAAGAAATGGGGGGAAACGTATCCGATCTAGTATCAAAAATCGAAGATAAACCCCTAAATACTATTCTAATAATTAACTGGGAGGAACTCTCCAAAGAACAAATAAACCGATTATTAGAAATACGAGAGGATAATCAACAAAAAGATGAGTTAGAACAAGCCATCGCCAATAAAATAAACAGCGCCCCATACTTAACCATTGTGGATATTTCCCCACCTCCCCATATCCAAGAAGCAAATGCACCGATAATAATTGAAGAAAAGCCAACCCCTCTGAAAAGTATATCAACATTAACTAGAGCAATAAGTGAAAACCATCCTAAACAGTGGAGCACCCGTGTTTACTCCGAAACAAAAATTAGAGAAAGCGAAAAAAGGTTGCGAGAATTCTTCTTGTCCCAAATCTAAATCAAATAATTAATCACCTACTTCCCTGTATAATTCCCTCTGAGCCAGAAACCTCATGATTTCCGAGCTCCCCGCCCCAATTTGCGCAATACGAATATCTCTCAGATAACGCTCCAAAGGATACTCTTTGGTATAGCCGATTCCGCCAAGCACTTGAAGAGCCTCCGCGCAAATCTCCATAGACTTGTCAGCCGTGAAAAACTTAGCCACAGCCACCTCCTTGGTAGGACTCAGCCCAGCGTCAATCATTCTGGCTGCCCTCAAAACCAATAATCTTCCAGCCTCAATACTCGCATACATCTCAGCAATCTTGAAACTCACACCCTCAAACTCCCTTATTGCCCTCTTAAACTGCATTCTCATTGCAGAATACTTGGCCGCAATCTCAAAAGCACTCCTAGCCACACCAATATATTGACTGGCGGCAAAAGCTCGCTCATCGTTCAATCCATGCATCAAAACCTGAAAACCCTTATTTTCCGGTCCCAGAAGATTCTCCCGAGGAATTCTACAATTATTAAACCTAAGATGGGAGTTAACAGATCCACTTCTCCCCATCAGTTCATAATCCTTCACAACCTCAAAGCCCTCAGTATCCGTGGGAAAAATAAAAGCACTCATACCCTTCCTAGCAGAAACCTCAGGATTAGTAATAGCATAGAGAAGGATAAAATCGGCCCGACTACCATTAGTAATAAACCGCTTCTCACCATTTATAACGTATTCATCACCATCCAACTTTGCACGGGTACGCATCCCACCAATAGCATCACAACCGTTGTCCGAAACTTACCCATCTAGGACACTTCCAGATGGTGTTCGGTTCC
>NZ_JBRAKS010000404.1:0-3305 GCF_052745115.1 Candidatus Jordarchaeum sp. | reverse complement strand
TGTGCCTGACCGCCTGTGCGAAGAAAACTGCCCGGCGGTAAGGGAATATCCCTGACATGCTCATAAATTTTGCGGGTAACATTCCCGACATTTCCGCTTAATACTGAAGCTGTCACCTTAATCACTCTCATCTGGTCTAAACGGTCAACCGCCACAGCGCTTACCATATGATTCAGTTTGCCAATATCCCTGAGATAAATCAAACCGCTTTTATTAAAAAATCAAATTGTCATCATATTTATTGAATTTTTCACTATCCATAAAGTTATTAAAATTCCTCCAAAGGTGCAAACAATTGCTGCACCTGTTGGAAGGTCTAATTTGTAAGACAAAAAAAGTCCAATAACTGAACCAATAGTTCCTAAAGTCCAACCAATTATAAGCCTCTTGGTGAGAGATTTAGCAAGAAGCATTGCGCAAACTGCTGGAATAATAAGATAGGAAAATACCAAAAGAACACCTGCAATCTCAACAGATGAAGTAACAACTACTCCAAAAGTCGCATAGAATAAGAAATCCCATAATTTTATTTTTATTTTCCTTCTTTGTGCTTCATCTAACCTGACAGAAATTAAAATAAATCTATCTCTAAATATATAGTGGAATATTCCTATTAGACTGTAAAGAATAAATATTTTCAAAACATCATTCCAATTTACAAAAAGTATATTTCCTACAAGCATATGTTTTATATGTTCTGATTCTTGAGGGATTCTATCTAATACTAATATTGCAGTTGCTGCTGCAACAACATAAACTATTCCAATTATTGCCTCTTGAGGAACAGTTTTATCTTTCATTCGGGTTAGCGAAAATATTGTTGCACCAATAAAAGTAAACAATAAAGAAACAAAATAAGCAGAGATAGAATGAAGTGGAAACCCAAATAGAACAGCAAAAACAGCACCCAATGCAGCAATCTGTGCAAGTGATAAATCAACAAAGATTACTTCTCTTTCAACAACATGTATTCCAAGATAAGCGTGAATACCTGTTAATATTAAACAGGCAATAAATGGTGGAAACATTAGTTCAAACATAATTTGTTTCCCTTCAATTCTATAATTCCATAATTATAAAATAATGGAATGATTATTTCTGTAATGCCTCTACAATTTTTTCAATTATATAATCAAAAAGTTTAAAATAATTATCAACTTCTTTTACACCTCCTGTTTGACTTGGCAAAACTAAAACTTTTACACCTGTTTTCTGACAAATTAAATTTGGTGCTCTTAGAGAAAAATATGATTCAACAAATAGCAATTTTGCATTCTCCTGTTTTATTGTCTCAATTAGTTTTGCAATATGTGAGGGCGAAGGTGGTATTCCTGGCTTTGGTTCAACAAATCCAACAATTTGAAATCCAAATTCTCGGGCAAAATATGGCCAGGAATTGTGATAAGTTATAATTTTTGTGCCTTTATATTTGGAAATTCTTTCTTTCCATTCTGAAATTTTCTTATCAAGTTTTAGCAAAAAATCTTCTCTATTCTTTTCAAAATATTCTCTATCCTCTGGAGAAATTTTAATTAATGTATTTAAAATATTTCTTATTGCAATTTTTGCATTTTCAGGAGAAAGTAAATAATGTGGATTTCCGTATATGTGAATATCACCCATACTAGCATCAATCTTCCCTTCTGGAACTTCAAGTTTTTCAATACCTACTGATGCATCACAATATCCTTTTTCCCCATAAAATAAGTTTGAATTTCTTGCAGCTTCAACAAGTGAATTAACCCACATATCTAAGTCCATTCCAATTTTTACAAGCATATTGGCATCTCTTAATTTTATTACCATAGAAGGTCTTGGCTCAATCTGATGAATATCCTGCGTTCCTTTTGATAAACTTACAACTGAAACTTTATCTCCACCAATGTATTCAACCAAACTTTTCAAGTCTTCTGTTGTTGTTACAACTTTTATTTTTGCAAATACAGTTGTATAAGTATTTAGTGAAATTAGAAAACTAAGTAAGCCCCGTAGGAAATTGCGGGGGTGAAGCATGTAGCATCTTATTACAAATTGATACATCATTTTTCCTCTTCCTTTTGTAAAAGATAAAATATTCCAACGGGGTAAAATTTTTGTTATATTTTTAAACATCTCTATTCCCTCCTCCTTTTTCATTCCACTATTCCATAATTATAAAATAATGGAATGATGGAATTATCTATAAATATCTGACCTCTGTCCTCTGCTACTCCAACGGATGACTATGTGGTCCTATTCCAAATTGTAATTGTAAATATACTAAATTTTTCTTATTCTTAATATCATATCTATATTGCAATCTCAATCTTGTTGTTTCAGTTAAATTTTTAGTTCCAATTACAGATACAGACTCAGATTTTTCTGCAATATTTACATCATCATTATGTGGAAATGCATCTTCTGTATTATCATATCTTATACCAAAGTCATAGTATTTATTTATCTTGTAGTTTGCAAAACTGTAAAAGCCAGATCTTTTTATTTCACCAATTGGAACTTCTCTTTTTAACCAGAACAACTCATTTTGAAACAAAATTCTTTTGTGGGCATGGGGCCAGGATTTGTAAGTTAGGTCTATTCCATAAACTTCTGTATTATCTTTGTGTTCTTTAAAATGTGCTCCTTTTCCTTTTGCAAAATTTAAACCAATTTCAAGTTCTGAAATTTCTGAAAGTGGATTTGATATCGATAATTTCGCAGTATGGACTTTGTCAGCAAGTGAAAACTCTTCAGTATGATTTTCCTCATCATGGTGATGATGGTGTGATTCTATATACCAGGTCCCCAAATCAAACTGAACAAATTTTTTTGTCGGTAATAGATAACTTAAAACTGCACCCTGACCTACTAAACCATGGTCACCCAAAAAATTAGTAATAACATCAGGCTGGTCAGCGTATGGCCTGTGGTGTGAGTGAATTTTATTTATCTTCCCAAAATCAATATGTATTTTACCTACTTTTAAACTAAATCCTTTCCCTATGTTCAAAAAACTTACATAACCTTCGCAAATTTCTGCAACTGTTTCTTCTTCATGCCTGTGCATTGCCAAAAAAATATCTGCACGCATCTGTGGATAAATATATCCCTGCAATGCCAATTCAACTTCTCTAACCAAAATTTTATTTCTATCAGTGTCATTTTGGTTATCACTAACCTTTCCAGTTATATCTCCCACAAAACTTACATCAGGAAAGTTTGTAGTAGTTGCTCTCATTCCTGGTGGTGGAGCTGGTTGTTCCTCTTGACAAAAAGCAAAATTTACAAATAGAAGAAAAGTAATACACATAAATATAAATCTCATC
>NZ_JBRAKS010000403.1:0-3310 GCF_052745115.1 Candidatus Jordarchaeum sp. | reverse complement strand
TTTATTCCACTAGTCATAGTGGAACCAAAGAAGAACAAAATTGAAGTACAGAATGTTCCAAAAAATCCTATCAAAAAAAGGCTTAATATGATCTCCCGTGAAAACACTTTTTTTAGTTCTCTCCTAAATTTTAACACTATGAGCATGAATCCGGCTCCAATGAGGGCACTTATCGCAGCGAAAAACACCGGGTTTATGAAACCCACACCGTATTTAGTTATCACCGGAAATAGTCCCGCTAAAAAAATATCAGATAATGCGAAAAGGAAACCTTTCCTTTCAGCGTCCATTGCTCCTCACCGGATTCACCTATTAAAAAGAATACTAGTGAAGAAAGCTATCTCGTTATTTATCCTTTTCCGAGAAAACTATCAAAATAAAAGATATCTTCTAGTTAGGATAGCTTTTATATGTATGCGTGCATTATTTAGTTTGTTTCTCGGAGTAATCATAAGAGAAGGGTGATATGTTTGGAGGTATCAAAGGAGGAATTTTCTAAAAGGATTAAGAATCTTCAGGCGAAATTGGAGCAGGAAAACTTGGATGCTTATCTTGTGGGTAATGGGGAAAACTTCTACTATCTAACTGGTCTTGCTTATCGTCCCTTTGAGAGACCGTTTTTCCTGATAGTTCCCAGAAGTGATTCCCCCACTCTAATGGTTCCGAAACTGGAGGAGGCCCATGCCCGTGACATCGCAGGTGTAGGAGAAGTGAATGCCTACTGGGAGTTTCCAGCCAGGGAGGGAGAAAATTGGTTCAACGTTCTTCAAGATTTAGTGAAAGACTATAAGAGTTTGGGTGTGGAGTCCAGTCTGCCCTTAAATTATTTGAGGTATTTGCCAGAGGTTGTGGCAAAGGATCTGGTGGAGGATTTAAGACTGGTTAAATCCAAGAAGGAGATTGAAAAGATAGCTTTTGCTTCTGAGGTGGCGGACAGGGCTGTGGAGGTTTTAGTGGGAAATTCTGCCGAGGGAGTTATTGCTCTCATGGCCATAGCTAATGTGAGTACCGAGGTTTACTTGAAAGTGCTGGGTAAGATACCGACCGCAAATTTGATGGTTACTGGAAGCACAGCAGCTGTTTGGCCCGCACCAATATCCGCAATGCCTCACCGGGCACCGGGCCCCTTTGATGTGATAAAGGAGGGAGTTCCCAATGTGGCCTTGGCTACTGTGCAGTCAGATGGTTATTCTGGGGAGTGCGAAAGAACCTTTTTTGCAACAAGTGTAGAGGAGAAATCTAAAAAAATCTTTGATGACGTCATGGAGGCTAGAGAAAGAGCCCTGGAAACGGTGAGAGAGGGTGCCTTGTGCTCGGAAGTGGATCTGGCAGCGAAGAATTTTCTAATAGAGAAGGGTTATAAAGAATATTTACTTCATCGCACAGGTCATGGTATAGGAATCGGCACCCACGAGGCTCCTTGGATAGCTGAGGGATACGATAAGCCCTTGAGGGAAAACATGATTATCAGCATTGAACCCGGAGTTTACATTCAGGGCTATGGTGGCTTCCGACACTCGGACACTGTGCTTGTTAAAAAGGATGGCTACGAATTGCTTACAAAATATCCTAGAGAATTGGGGAAATTGATTATTCCCAAAAAATAGTTTTCTCCACTTTTTGTTATACTTGGAACAATTTTTTAGATAACTTCTACTAATTGATATTGATTCCGAAAAATAGGCATTATTGTGTCAAAATTCTTTTAAGGTTATAGTGTTTTCTATTAACTTGGTGGTCGTGAATGATTTGGGTTCCTTCAAGAATCAATGACACTCTTTTTTCAACCGTGTTTGATGGAACCCCGAAATGCATTCTTCTTTTTATTAATTCTAGCTCAAGCGGTAGTCGAGGAAATATTTGGTTTGAGAGAGGTGCAGATTTAAATGGATAAGGACATTATTACGGTTTACCTGATATTGAAGTCGAAAGGGGAGATTAGTTGGAATGATTTACTTGAAGAATCTGAGCTTGAATCTGAAAGACTCTTACGTATATTATTGTTACTTCAAATAAAGAAACGGGTTGAAAAAGTAGGGGAAAAATACGTGTTCTTGAATGGCCGTGAAAAACTGCCGGATGAAAAATATGAGATTTTACAGTGTACTGATTATCATTATGAGCGGTTCAAAAATGGAGAAAATATGATTGAGGGATATAGAAATTTAAGTGATGTCCTAGAGTTAAAAATTAAAAAAAGGTTGCCTTTTAAGGCTGGTTTTAATAGCAAAACCTTAGACATGGTTTTAGATATTGATTTGGATAAGGGGGATGGGCAATTCGAGATAGTTTACGGTAAAAAAACAACTCTAAATATTCCCCATTATATTGATTCCGATTCTTTGTTGTTTGATTTGTTTGAGCTGTTTCAGTTTTATAAAAAGCGGGCTGAGAAAGAAGGTTTAGATTTCCTGATATCCAAGGCCTATGGTCTTTTTCACAAGATTTCGAATTGTGAAATCAGTAAGGAAGAGTGTAAATTATCCTTTGAGGATTCTGTGAATCAGTTGGAGTTTGAGGCGGCATTAGCCTGTATTCAAATTTGTAAGCTTATTACTGAAACCCTAGGCATAGAAAGCATAACCATGACCATAGACACTATCACCCGATCCCGTCAGTGTTCCACTAAGGAAATGAAAAATTTGAAAAAATTAGAATTCTTGAAAAAAAACAAAATTTCAACTGCATATAATATCCCACTGTCACCATTCGAAATTGGAACTCTAGTAATGGAAAAGCACGGGGTTCCGCTATGTTTACTAAATAACTTTAATATATTCGCAAAAATCCCGGTTAGGGAAACACGGAACCGTATTGAAATCGATTTCACACATGTGGTTGAAAAATATTTTGAAATAGCAAAAAAGAATAATGGAGCAAAAGATATCGATTTGGATAAAATATCCCAACTCTTCTTTTCCATGTTTGGTGAGGAAAAAAATCCCACTGACCCAGAAGAACTGCTAAACCAGCTTGAAACACGAGAAGAAATAGATCTCTTAAACACTTTATATCTGGTAAGCTCCCTTACCATGGAAAATCAAACCAAAGAAGTCAAAGCTAAGATTCGCTATAAAGCTCTATAAAAAAGTAAAAAATAAACTCGATAATTTATTGAAAATAAAAAGGAATTTCTTCAAAATTGTTAAAAAATTAAAATTCTCTTCCACACTGCACACAGTAATTAGCCCCATCAGGCGCTTCAGCACCACAATAGAAACAATATTTTTTCCGTCCTAACTCTTCTACAGGGTAGTCTTCCTCTTCTTCCTCTTCTTCCTCTTCTTCCTCTTCTTCCTCTTCTTCCTCT
>NZ_JBRAKS010000402.1:0-3312 GCF_052745115.1 Candidatus Jordarchaeum sp. | reverse complement strand
GGCTATCTGGTCAGCCCCCTCTCGGACTGAAGCGAAAAGCTTTTTCATAGCAAATTGTAAAATAGTTGTTAGAATGTTCCACATAATTTTTTAACTCAAGCTGTAGAGCCTTTATTTTTGGATGCTTTTTTCCTCACTTGCACTAAAAATGGGTTTACAATCTGAGTCGTATAATTAATTATAACTAGAATCGATATATATCGATTGTGTCCAGTAACATTACAGAAAACCAAGATGTGTTAGTGGGAAGAATTGGGTGGGAACTGTTAGAATTCCAGAGGACTTAAAATATCAGGATTTTCCCTGGAAAGATAGCTTCTAATGAGGTTCTTTAAATTAGTATGCTTTCAAGGCTACCAAATCTTTTCTTCACGTTTCAGAGTGATTTTAAATCTAGATTTTTTTTGTTTTTTTATTAATTCCTTCTCAAAGTCTTCGATTGATAAGATACTATCCACGCTATCAATTAGAACTTGAAGAAGCTGTTGTCTGTGAATGTAATATTTTTTAACATCTTGTACAATTCTTTTTGAGTGTTCTGAGAGAATTGGAGCGAAACGGTAAAGTTCATCAGTTTCCTCCTTGTTCACAACAAAACTTAGTGTACCGATTCGCTCTCCTCCTCTAGCTTTCTCATCAGCGATAGAGAAGTAATACACAAAAGCGCTCTTCTGTTCCTCTTGAATAGGAATTATAGATTCCCCCTCATTCACATGATGGCTTAAAACAACTGCACCAACCATTGTCTTTAAAGCGATTTTATCAGCAGTCTCCTTGTCAATCCCCTTAAAATAAATACTAGTTGGACCCGCTTCCTCGTCAAAAATAGCTAAACAAATTCCCCTACTTTCAAACAAAGCATCACTTCCGCTTTTCCCTTTAATAAATTTCCTAAACCTTGGTCTTAAATATTTTCAATCTATACAACCAATAAATGATAACATTTTTTTATATAAACTTTGATATAAATTTGTTGAAAACTACCTACTTAGCTTATGAAGGCTGATCTGGCATTATAAGCCTTCTTTTCCTAAAAGAGGGTTTACTTCTGGTTCTTTTCCCCGATGGTTAACCTTCGCCAAAAAAGGTTAAACAGACCTTCTTTCCCGGCTTGGAACCCTAACATCCATTATTCAACCAAAAAGCTAAACACATAAATTGAAAAAATCTTAAAACGTATCGGGAGGATATTTTATAACAATGCTGCCCATAGTAATATTTTGGGTAAACTCCAAAACCCTTTAAAAAAGTAAGGTTTATCCCCCACTTAATTGAACATCTTTAAAAATTATTAACATTTATCAGTAGAACACTAAATACATAAAAATTTCCAAAAAATTTTCCCAAGGGTCTGATGAACCCTCTTACTCTTAAAATTAACATTAATTTCTAACGAGTTAAAGCCACTGGAACGCGTTAAACTTTTTTAAACTAGTTCTTATATAGACAAGGCTCAAAATTTATGTTTGGCTAGCCGTACTCCCAAATCACGCCGGTGCCTCCCTTAGGATAGTTGAATTCGATGGCATTTGACTCACAAACCAGCCAGCAGCTACCGCACTCAACACACTTTTCGGTAAAATCTTCAGAAAGGAAGGCCTTATTTTTTCTTAATTCCCATAGTTCCATTGGGCAAATGTTAACGCACCTTCCACAACCTTTACAGCGAGCCTTATCCTGTTTAATGAAATTTCCGGTCACGCCAACATGCTTTACCATTTCTCTCAAATCGACTGTTTTTCGACCCATTTTCTATCCCTCGGCGATTAGTTCTATTCCCTTTCTCTTCTTCGCCCGAAACCACATCCATCCCAATTTTAGCAGGCTCCTAAACAGTGGAAAGTTAGATTTTCGAAGCAGGGGATATATATAGCTTTTAACAAACTCTAATAGGAATGGGGCATTCTCCTTGTACTTTGATATCTGCCTCTGAAGGTTTTTAATGTGGGGATTAGACCAACTGGCCCAGAACATAATATTATTCGCCAGCGGGGTGATTATGCTCCATTGCTTGGGATCGAAAAATATGCCCGCCCAGAGCTCAGCCCACTCTTTTGCAGCCGAAAACTCCTCACCAATAATGGAGTTTTTCCATCGCTCCTCGTAAAGCTTCAGACCCTCTGCAGAAGTGTCCCCACTGGAAATGGCTTCCCCTGCAACTTCTGCAGCGATTTTTCCCGAAACCATTGCATAGTGAATCCCTTCAGCCTCCAGGGGACAGGCAAAGCCTGCCGCATCACCCACCAACATTATTCCACCACCATAGGTTTTGGTGGGAAATCTAGGCATCCAGGGAAGTAGGTGTGCGTGAAACTCCCTAGGTTTAGCTTGAAGCCGGTCGATAAATCTCTTTAAAGGTTTAGAATTTATAACTCGTCTAAGATACTCGTATGGGCGTTCGCCGTATCCCGAAGCGAATCGACCAATCCACTGGCCTAGACCCACGTGGAAACCTTCGGGCATCATAGCCACATAGGTAGCCGGATATAGGGGAGAAACATATACTTCATTGCAGTACTCCTCAGGGCCCATTATTTCATCAATTCTTTTCCGAGGAGCCTGAAAATCACAGTCCACCACCAAGGTGATTTCATCCGGTCTCCATTTGTTGCGAAGACCCGCCTTATAAGCTATTAGAGAAACGGCTCCATCGGCTGCGATGGTCACGTCTCCTTCCACCTTTTCACCTTTGTCTGTAATTACTCCAGTGACTCGGCCTTGGGGATCCTTTAGTACATTATCTATCAGCGTTCCTGTTCTTAGCTCTGCGCCTGATTCAGAAGCTAGACCAGCCAAGAACCGATCAAAGTCACGGCGATACACATCCACTTGGAAGTATTCTCTAGCTTCCGTATACTCCCCCAAATCGCTGGTAGACCATTGCATCATGAAACGCTCTTCCAGATTATCATCAAGCATGTGTAGGGACTGATATTTTATTTTTAAACTCGGTATATCCATTTTTTTCATGAAATCAAAATCGCGAAAAATTCGAGGAGCTAAACCGCATCCAGATGAAGATTTGTCACCAGGCATTCTACCTCGTTCAAAAATAACCGTTTTTAAACCATTTTCACTCGCTATCTTTGCCGCTAAGGAGCCACCTGGTCCGCCGCCTACAACAATAACATCATACTTTGACATTCCTCGGCACTTCCATTCATACTCTTTATCTTTCTAGAATATTGGTCGAATTTTGTGAGATTTTCTTTTTTATATTATTACGTATTTTAGGCTTTTTAGTCTTAGTAATTTATCTCAAATTTAATTAAGTTGGCTATTAGTATTATAATAAAATATAAAACATAATAC
>NZ_JBRAKS010000401.1:0-3321 GCF_052745115.1 Candidatus Jordarchaeum sp. | reverse complement strand
CCTTTTGAATAATCTCCACATTCAATGAACTTTTCTACTGCCTGCTTGATACGTATTATTCTGTATTATTCATAGAGCCCGTTTACCTTTTCCCAGTTAAGAACCTTTTTCAGTTTGACTAAATCATGGTCCTGAGGCACAATATCTTCAATAAGGGAATCGGTCAGTTCCTTTTGTCTTTTAAAACCTGTAAAAATATGAAAACTCCTTTAATAATATAAGGCTTTGTTTTAAAGAGGTTTTACCATATGTTACAGGTTTTTTAATTCAATACAATTGAAATTCTTGACTAATCATTCACCAGAAACTAATTAGGACAGCCATGATAAATATCTAATATTAAACTATCGTATAATTTTTGCATCCAAATAACACTAATAGAAAATTTTCATTATTCCATTAGAAGAATAATTTTCCCGATGATATCACCCTGTTCAAGTAATCTGTGTGCCTCTGATGCATCCTTTAAAGGAAAGGTCCTATTTACAATCACGGACAATTTTTCTGTGTCAAACAGTCTTGCACATTCTTCAAGAATTTCCCTGTGATGGAGCTGGATTTCGATCAGATCATAATACATAGGTGTCAACATAAGTTCTAATATGATTGATAAATTTCGCAACCTGGCTTCAGTCCAATCACCAGCACCATGTACTGGACTCAGAAGAGCTATAAGGGTGCCATATAATTTAACACACGAGAAAGTTCTGTAAAATGTTTCTCCTCCCACCAGATCAAGTGCCAGGTCTACCCCTTTACCTTCAGTCCATTCCATAATTTCCTTTACAAAATCATTTCCTGTTACGATTATTACTTTTTCTGCACCAAGCTTTTTTACAATATCAGCCTGTTTTTTACTTACCACTGTTGTGGCAACCCTTGATCCTCTATTATGGGCAAGCTGTACCGCTAAATGACCTACTCCTCCTGCTCCGGCATGAATTAAAACACTATCTCCCCCTGAGAGTCTCCCCTTATCAAAAAGGCACTCCCAGGATGTGATTAGAGAAGATGGGCAGGCTGCCGCTTCGGCAAAGGAAAGCGATTCAGGTTTAATGGCTGCAAACCACTCGTCTATCACTGTATATTCTGCATATGTACCCGGTGTTTTCCCAAAACCTCCGCAGATAAAATAAATCTTATCTCCAGGTTTAAATCTTTTCACCTCCGGACCTATTTCCTCAACAACACCAGCCCCATCGAGCCCAAGAATTTGGGGGAGTCTTGATGGATACCAGGTTCCTCTGATACGTTGCTTAATATCAACGGGGTTCATACCGGCAGCTTTCACTTTTACAAGTAGCTCTGAACCTCTTTTTATAGCTGGTACCGGTATGTTTTCTATCTTCAATACCTCTGGACCACCCCTTTCTGTCATCAAAACAGCCTTCATATAAAACCTCTAAACATTATAAAAAATTATACTATAAAATCACCCTTCCTTTTTGTAGTTAAGGGGCACCTTGTATTTGCTTCGACTAACCCCATTTGGTACAATACAGATAAAACCAAAAGGATCTTCCCCTATTTGATAGAATTGATGTGATTCATTTGATTCTATTAAGATTGCATCATTGGGCCTAAGTAAAAATTCTTTATCCTTTACAACCATTTTACCTTTCCCCCTTAGAACAAACACCTCATGCTCATAATTATGCTGATCAATTGATGTCTTACCACCCTTCTGCAATTCAAAGTAGCGCATTTCAAAATTAGGCGCCCCAAACTCTTCAACGATTAAATACTTAATCGAAACACCTCTCATGTAAACCCTATTAATACTTTCTTCAGGTACTTCATCAATATTAATCTTGTGCATATCATCCACCATTATGAAATAAAATATGATTTACTAATTTAAAATTTTGAAAAAATTCACCAGAATACAAAAGATAATGAGAAAAATTCAGAATGATGCTTTCAAATTATCACTTCAAATTATTATTACAGTAAACTCCCTTGATGAGGTCAGATGGATCAGGGTCGGTACATTCCATTTCACAGTATCTTATAGCTTCTTCAATTTCATTATAAACCTTTTTTTCAATTTCTTCATATCCAACAGCTGATATAATGCCCTCAGAGAACAAATCATTTCTAAATCGGGCTACCGGGTCTTTTTTTTCACCCTCCCGTTTTTCAGTAGCGTCTCTATATATATCTGCATCACTTATAGAATGCCTCATCCACCGATGTACCATGCACTCAATCAGAGTTGGACCTTCTCCCTTCCTAGCCCTCTCAATAGCTGTTAAGGTTTCCTTAAAAACAGCACGTACATCATTTCCATCAAGGTTTATTCCAGGGATACCATAACCTTTTGCTCTTATATAAAGTTTTTCCAGACCAGTTGCCTTTTTAACAGAAACAGATATAGAATACCCATTATTAACAAGCACAAATATCACAGGTAGTTTCATAGATGCTGCGAGATTCAAACCTTCATGAAAATCCCCTCTATTAGCAGCACCATCGCCAAAAAAGTCAATAACTACACTGTTATTTTTCTTTAGCTTTAAACCCAGAGCAGCACCTACAGCCAAAGGAATACCTGAGCCAATTATACCTGGCATTGGAAGAATATGCTTAGATAGATCACCATACATGTGCGAACCAGTGGGCACCCTTCCACCACCTAAACCCTCTTTCTTTCCGTAATAACCTGCCATAAGTTCTTTAAGGCCTATTCCCCTCATTAATGCCGGTGCCTTCCCCCTGTGTGTTAGAAGTACATAGTCATCAGGTCCCATAGCATAACAAACTCCAACATTCACCGCTTCCTGGCCTACCCCGGGATGATGGTGCCCTGACAACCTGCCTTCTCGAAATAGTATGGTAATACGCTCTTCAAGCCTCCTGCTCAATACTATCCAGTAAAGCATCACTTTTAGAGAACTTGCTCTAAGCTCCATTATTGAATACCCATAGAATAAGTAATGTTTGTCTTAAAAAGCATTAAGTTATTAAAGAACTATGTTTTTAAAAATACTAAGCCGAACAACTAACAATTATCTCACAGGGAATGCAAATTGAAACTATCAGGATTTTCCAGTACTTCCTTAACAACACCAAGAAACTTCGCACCCCTCCCCCCGGTTATGACCCTGTGATCGAAAGTCGAACCTAACAACATTTTTTTCTTATAACAATAGCATCATTACAAACAGAAGGTGTATCAGATACTACCCCCATATACATAATTGCTGTTTGGGGAGGGAAAATTAAAGATGTTCCAGAATATATACCATATACACCAATATTTGTGAATTGATAGGAAGTTTTATAATTCGAGATTCGCCAACAAACGAAAAAAACCGTGAA
>NZ_JBRAKS010000400.1:0-3342 GCF_052745115.1 Candidatus Jordarchaeum sp. | reverse complement strand
AACAAAAAAAGGTTTTTTATAATTTGTCTAAAAAGCGAAGCTTATGTATGTTTTTATAAAATTTGGTGTGGTTTCAGGTTTCTTACTTTTTAGTAATACTTTATTTGGAATAAGTATTATTGAGCGTTTTATTATCTTTGATATTACTTTTTTAGTTAAAAATATTACTGATTATATAGATAAACATCAAAAAATTTATATATCCATATTGTAACGTACTATACATAATAAAAAAGGTGAAGTCAATGAAGATAAAAAAAGTTTCCAAGAAAGAAATCAAAGCCGCATGCAAATGTAGCTCAGACTGCTAAGCACCTCTATTTTTTTATTTTAAAACTTATTACCAATAATATTAAATGCCTTATTACCCTCCTAAAGTTATGATTAAACTTCCTCTATGTTTTTTAATCCAAATTTAAAAATGCGAACAATCTGGTATTATGATACTTATATCAACTCTCTTAAATTTGCTGATATAACTAAAGAGAATTTTAAGAAGTTTTCTATTTGGGGGATGGACAGTCTTGAGTAAATTTTAAAGATTTTTACGCATTTTTTAGCTTGGAATTAACTTCCATTAGTTCGAGGGCCATTTTTATTGTGTCTTGGCCTGTTTCTCTTTTCTTCATATATTCCTCAAAGAATTTTTTTACTTCAGTCTCTCGGTATAGGCCGCAAACAGGAATCAGACTGATAATTACCCTTTCAAAGTGTGCTGGGTGGAGCTGTTCTAATTTATCAAGGTTGTCAAGAAACCACTGCCACATATAATCCATCACCGCAGGATTTTGGCAAGCCATGTTGATTATTTGATTTCTGTTCTTTTTTGGAACATGCTCCAAATTAAACTCTAAAGCCTCTAATACTTTCTCTTTTTCTCTAAAACAACCTAGTGCGTTAAGAATAAGCAATTTTTCAATTTCCGGTGTGTCCGCAGACATTACCTTTTCCCGGAAGTGGTCAGGAGCTTTTTCATTGGTTACAGCTCCGATTTTTAATATGCTGGAGAGTATGTCTGCATGAACTTTTTTCCCGTCTAAAAGTTCTTGGAACTTTTCTGCTCCAAATTGAGCCACGCCTTGAGAGCCGAAGCTGAAAGCGGCCCAGAGTAGAGTATCCCTCATACTCGAAACTTGGAGCTCATCATCATCTTTAGGTTCAAAACCGATCTTTTCAAGAGCGTTTTCAAAGAGTCCTCTTCCCAGTTTTCTTATTTGTTCTCTCTGGGATTCAACCACTAGGTAAGCGTGCATCAAATTTTGGGAAATATCAATTAGGGGTAGAAACCTATCTTCTTGTCCAAAATATTTTTCCAGAAAATTCAAATAATCTGTTAAAGTATAGTCGCCTCTTCGGACTAGGGTATAGAAATCGTTTTCTAACCCAAAGCTATCCAATGGAGATAATTTTTTCTCTTTAACTAATTCTCCAAGTTCTTCCCACATTTCTTCTTCATATTTGACCCGATAGAATCCTGTCTGTTCAGTATTTATTTTAAAGGCAATTGTGTCCACTGGAATCTGAATACTGGTTGTTTTATCTCTAAAAAGGGTGCTGACGGTTTTTGTTTCTCCATTCTTTAGAAATAGCAAAATATTAACTGGAATTAGCCAAGATTTATTCGAATTGTTGGTAATATAGGTAAATGTTTGTTGAGTTAATAATAACTTGTTGCCGTTTCTTTTCACTTCAATTATAGGATAGCCGGCTTGATAGACCCAGCATTCAGCAAACTCATTAACCGGTTCACTGGTTGTTTCTTGAAATGCTTCCCAATATTCTTGGGACGTTGCACAGGAAAACTTGTATTTGTTTAAAAAGTTTTGAATCCCGTTTTTGAATTTCTCCTCTCCTAAGTATCCCACTAACATACGGAGAAGCGATGCACCTTTATCATAAATTATGGGTGCACTCGCTGCGTTAATACTGGCTTCTCTATCACCGGGCAATTCTACTGCCATTGTTTCAACTAGTGAGTCTCTTTTAAGACCACTTAGCATTAAGTCAGAAACAAAAATTTCCCACATGCCCCACTCTGGATAATAGTGATCAGTAATTGCGTAAGTGAAGTAGGACGCAAATGACTCATTAAGCCAGAGATATTTCCAATCAGCTGGACTCACCAAGTCTCCAAACCAAAGATGTGCAGTTTCGTGAGCAATTACAGACGCAATCCTTGCCATAACCGTTTTAGAAGTCACACCAGGATATACTAAGAGTGCATTTTCACGGAAAGTGATAGCTCCCCAGTTTTCCATAGCTCCGAAAGCAAAATCTGGGACAGCGATATAGTCACACTTGGCGATTGGAAATTCGATACCGGTGTATTCTTCACCATATTTTAAGGATTTTCGAGCCATCTGTAATCCAAAATTACCGTATCGGGTTTTTCCAGGAGTGGTCACTATTCTAATGGTTGGCCTTATGGAAGAATCTTCAATGAATTCAAAGTCCCCCACACCGAAGAAAAGCAGGTAGGTTGACATTCTTGGCGTACGCTCAAAGCGTATTAACTTTTTTCCCCCCTCTAACTTTTTTTCCTCAATAATAGGAGTGTTCGCAATTCCCATCAAATCTTCGTCAACAATAAATTCGATATCAAAAGTGGCCTTTTTTACGGGATGGTCAAAGCATGGAAATGCTCTTCGGGCTTCTCTCTCCTCGAATTGTGTGACTGCTATGTATTTTACTTCCCCATTTTGCTCATATTTACTTCGATAAAAGCCTTTCATTAAATCATTAATTTTACCAACGTAATCAATAGTTAATTCAATAATATCACTCATTTTTTCACAAAGATAAATTGTGATCTCCTCTGTTTTCGGATTACAATAAAATTTGCATTCGATACATTTATCGCCTTTTTTGACTTTACAAATCTGCAAATCTAAATCATTTGCATTTAAAACAATCTGGTCAACTGATTTTTCAGACCTTATCTTAATAACAGTTGTTCCCCGAAAGGTGAAACTTTTAAAATCAGGTTCTAGACGTATTTCATAGTGCAAAGGTTCCATACTTCATCGCCTCGTGGAAACAAAAAATGCAAAAACAATCTAAGTGGCGTTTCTAATTACAGTTCAACTATTATGAGCTATCAGGTAGGTTCTGATGCCAAATACGGTTGGTAAGGTTAATGTGTGAATATACCATTCTCTAACACATGTACATCTACATCGAGAACGGTATGATCCGCAACTCTGAATTGGTTCCTCTGATATTTGAGCTTTCCCTCCGCCTACGTCCCCTTCCCGTGAGGTGCCCCCACAGCGACTGCGCCTCAAGGGACATTATCAAGCATGGAAAGGGGAAGAGGAAGAACATCCCAGATGTGCAGCGCTA
>NZ_JBRAKS010000399.1:0-3351 GCF_052745115.1 Candidatus Jordarchaeum sp. | reverse complement strand
TGAAGCAATACTCCAACCTTTCGGTTAAAATTGCACAAAAGACTTTTTACGCCCAGTTATTATTTCTTAAAATTGAAAATTCCACTTTAATAATATATCTTCAGTACACTAAAAAATTACAGCTTCTATTAAAGTTGTAGCTGAGGGGTGTTTAAATATCATGAAATGAAAATTTAGAGGATTAATAACAAGTATAATCAAGTTTACTCTAATGATTAATAACTGATTAAATATTTTAGATTCCTTTACTATAAAAAAGTTTCAACTATTTAAAAACTCTGTTAATCATACGATGTTCAAGATGGTGTTTTATGAGCATATTTCTTGATTATTTCTTGATTCCGTCTTTATTTTTATCTTCTATACAATCTTTCTTAGAATTAGCTCTCTTTATACTTGTTTTAGTATGTTTTTGTTTTTCTATCTTCATCATTAGCAGAACTTCTATTGGTGTACTTTCCCGTGGTATTTATTGTAGAAGTATTCGCTATAATTTTATTACCTGTCTTAAAATTTTGAATATACCTAGAGAAGAAGTAAAGATGCAAAGACAGAATTTTCAGGAAGGTTCTAGTACATTTATTCATTACATACATCAACATTTGACTTCAATGTGGAGAAATGTTAAAGAAGTAAGTTTTGAATTGCATATTCAGAAAGACAATATTAGTATTTACTTTTATGCTTACCATCAAGGTTTTAGAGGAGAAAAATGTTTCAAGGAAGCTTGGAAGAAAATCCATTCACTAAAAATTAGCTTAGAAACACGTTTTCCCAATATCAAAGCAGAAATAAAAGAATTTGATGACTTGAAAGAAATTTTCAATATTATTGATATTAACTCAGAAATGGTTAAAAAAAAGAATTTTTTAATTTTTAGAACAAATGAGTCCGAAATTTGGGTAAGTGCAATTCTTATGAGGGGTAGGATAGAAAAATCACCATATGAAAAGTATTCTCAAATCGATAGCCTTGTTAGAGGCTTAACACGACTGGGTATAGATGCTCATTTTATTGTCCATTTCAAAGCGATTAAACCTTCTAGAGTAAAAAAGAAAAGAACAACAAACAGAAAGCTGAAATCCTCTAATGGAGAAATTCTTGTGCAAGTAAATGAGAATGAATTAGAAGAAAGAGAAAAAGAATTAGGGCATATTACTGGTTTTTGGGATGTTTCATCATACATTATTGTTAAAACGGAAACTGAGGATAAAACAGAAATACGGACTACACAGGTTAAAAACATTTTAACTACCGTGTATTCTGGAGTAAATTATAGTCCAGATATAAAGATTCTTAGCGGAAGAGAGATTAAAAGAAAATCAAAAAAAATTGTTCTACGAAAATCTGTGGGAAGAACTAGTAAGATGGCGAGTACTAGACTTGCAGCTCTAATACATTTTCCAGAAAAACCGGTCCCAGGTATCGAGGCCTACGAATATCCTGATTTTGAGATTCCTCCAAACACCATATTTAACTATTACACAGGAATACCTACAGCCTATGTTTTGTATAAAGAACGTAAAATATTTACTTGCATGCTTGACCCAGAAGATTTGAGACGTGGACTTGCGATTTTGGGTACTGTTGGGAGCGGAAAAACCCGCTATGTTATTAATCTTGTCGATAAATTGTTAAGAAAAAAACCTTTACCAATGTTGATATTTGAAAATAAGGGCGAGTTTCTCGGACTTATAAAATCTCTCCCACTAGAAGTTACGAAAAATATGGTTATAATCTGTCCAGGCAGTGAGTTTGCGCCCCTAAAAATTAATTTATTTGATCCCGGAGAGATGGAATCAGAGGATTATGCTCGAAGACTATGTGGCCTTATTAATGAAACCCTTCACTCACTATTTCGGATTGACGGGGATCTCTCACTACAGATGTCGCGGGTTTTAGGGGAAGTATTGCCTAAAGTAGTAAAAGAGGAAAGATATAGAAACTTTGAAGCATTACGCAAATTACTCAGTGAATATGCTGAGAATAATAGGCTTACTGCCCCTTATGTTGACAGCACCGTACTCGCTATAGATGCACGGTTGAATGTTTTTCGTCAAGGAATTCTCAGCCGAGTTTTTGATGTGGAAAAAACTAACCTTAGCCTAAATGAACTATTGGAAAATGTTGTTATAATAGATTTTAGTTATCTACTTTCTCAAGGAGGAACAAAAGAAGATACTAAAATTATTATGAATCTTATTATGCTCCAAGTTTTTCAGGCTGGATTGAGAAGGATGAATTCTGAGGAACTACGACATCTAGTTATAGTAGATGATGCCCGTTTTCTAGTGCCTGAAATTTTTAAGCGTCACAGTAGTGGAGATACAACCATAGTTGAGGATATGATCACAATCGAACGTGGAAAAGGCCAGGGATTAGTTTTAATATGTCAAGATCCAGCTATATCAAAAGTGGCACTTTCAAATTGTAATACACGAGTAATTTTTCGAATAGCTTTCAAATCTCCGGAAGAGGAAAAATACATTAGACTAGGACTTAATATCGCAGAGGAGCAGAAAAGACATCTTGTGATTCAACCCAAACGTGAGGCAATAATGAAATTAGCTGATTATCCATATCCCTTCAGGATTAGAACATTAAATCAACAAATTCCTAAAATCACATTTCAAGAAATAAAAGAACATAATATGAATCACCATCAATGGTTGTACCCAGAAAAAGAAATTAAAGATATAACAATTGAAGAAAAACTAGAGTTTCGGGATCAAAAGGAGAAACATATAAATGAAATTTTATCCTGGTTAGTAAAAAATGATTACATCACGGTGGATAAGGCTGAAGAATTAATTGAAATGAACAACTTAAAGACGCAAGAATTATTAGATAAGATGCACTCAAAAAATGAACTTTTACGAACCATATATGTTTCTCCAATTTCTGGAAAACAAGTTCTTTACCATATAAATAAGGATGTTAGCTTAGCCTTTATGAATAATGAATTGAAAAATTTTTTAAAAAATTATAAACTTAATGCTTCAATACATCTTATAAAAAATGGAGATAAAAATAAGATAATAAAGGAGAGCAACTGGGTAGAATATAGGCAGGGAGTAATCCTTACTTTTGAAGAAAAAGCGGCAAACCAAATCAAAAAATGGTATGAGAAGGAAAATAACTGCCCTGAAATAATTAGCTTTACAGAAAAGGGAATATCAGAATTAAAACTAATTCTTGAAAAAAGAGTAAATGAAAATAAAACTTTCCACATACTTATTATAGGTAAAAATGGTTAAATAATAATGTTATCTATATTGAAGAATTATAAATAATAAACTAAAGTTTTGCGGTATTTAAGTTATTAGGTCATTTTATTATCATACTCACCAC
>NZ_JBRAKS010000398.1:0-3370 GCF_052745115.1 Candidatus Jordarchaeum sp. | reverse complement strand
TACAACCCTTGCAAAAACCGTTCTCCAGCTACGGAGATTGAAAGTTTTTTATTTTAAAATTTTTGGTCATTTTTTGTTAAAAGCTAGGAGTAACCGAATAGCTTATACGTAATAGCAATTTACGTTTTTTCTAGTTGTTTATTATATTTGATTGAGATTTATTGATTTTCTATGGTGAAGATTATGGGTGACAAAAATAGATTATTAGATTTTATTAATTCTTGTATTAATTGCGAGCAATGTGTTGATGTGTGTCCTACTTATATCGAGACTGATGATGACTTGTTAAATCCTATTTCTAGATTACAAATATCTAAGAAAGCATTTGAAGGTGGGGTGATTTCCCAGAAGGAGATTGAGAGCCTTTATAGTTGTTTATGCTGTGAAAAGTGCGACAAAATTTGCCCTTACGAGATACCTGTTTCCGAAATTGTTGATAAAGCTAAAAAAGAATTAGTGAAGAAGGGCCTCGGCCCTCTGGAGGCGCACCAAAAGATAATTAGTGGTATTATGGAGAAGGGAAACTCTGTTAACGGTGACCCGGAAGCTAGACTTGAATGGATGTCCGAAGAATACTTTGAAAAAGATTCAGATACTCTCCTCTATTTGGGTTGTCTTGAGTCCTATTTGATTAAGGATTCTGCTAGTTCAGCTTACCAGGTTCTGAAAAAAGCTGGAGTCGATTTCCGAGTAATAAAGGACGAAGGTTGTTGTGGTACTTATCTCTTCGAGTCGGGAAGGGTGGATCTTGCGGAGAAAAAGTTTCGAGAAAATGCTGAGAAATTTAAGAAACTCGGAATAAAGAGAATAATCTCCCCTTGTGCCGGATGTTACAGATGCTTTAAAAACTATTACCCCATAATTCTAAAAAAGGCAGACTTTGAAGTTTATCACATTGTGGAAATACTTTATGATCTGTATAATAAGGGACAATTAAAATTGAAAAAGGTGAAAAGAGAGTTATCCTATCATGATCCCTGCCACCTGGGAAGAGCGGAAGGCATCTACGAGGAGCCCCGAGAATTACTAAAGGCCTGCGGAGCAAAAATATTAGAATTAGAGAACAATAGAGAAAAGGCAAACTGTTGCGGAGCAGGTTCAGGAGTAAGATCCGCTTTCCGAGACCTTTCCACGGACATAGCGGCTAGAACACTAGACTCAATGAAGAATGATATATTAGTTTCACCGTGCGCATTTTGCACCTTTAACTTCAGCTATACCTCAAGAAAAAAAGAAAAAGGAAAACAAATAATGCACATAACTGACGTAATCCTTAGTTCTCTCCCCTAAAAATTTATCAGTCTTTTTTATTTTTCCTCATTCCATTTCTAACCGATTTTACAATCTAGAAAAAACCTTATAGCAAGATTTACCATAGGGAAAACTTAATAGAGTTTTCAAAAGCTTTCAAGCTTGAATATAATTTAAGGTCTGCTGGGGCGTCTCGTGACTTGAGTGAAACATTTTACAAAGATCTTGCTGAACTATGTGAGGAAATAGAATCAACAACTAAAAGACTAGTAATCATTGAGCTTATTGCCCAATTTCTGAATAAAATATTTCCCGAAGAAGTTGCGCCTTCGATTAGAATGATAGTGGGTAAAACCTTCCCAGAGTGGAGCCCCCAAACACTAGATTTGTCTTGGAGAACCACCATTAAAGTGATAAAAAATATCACCAAAGCCTCAGACCAACAAATGTTGCAGGCCTTTAGCGAGAAGGGAGATCTCGGTGATATGGCCCAATTGTTAATGCTTAAAAAAGATCTTTCAAAACAAACCACTCTACTCTCTAAACCGCTGACAATATTGGAGGTTTATAATAGCTACCAAAGTATTTCTGAAATCAAGGGAGGCGGTTCAAAAAAGAAAAAAGAAAACATACTTCTAAGTCTACTAAGTAGGGCAAGTCCTTTGGAAACAAAGTATATAATAAAAAACCTCATTGGAGAAATGAGGCACGGGGCTTCTTCAGGATTAATGGAGGAGGCTATAGCAAAGGCTACTGGAGTACCTTTAGAGACGGTTAAAAGAGCACATATGTTAATTGGAGATCTTGGGGAAGTAGCGGAAAAGGCTTTCCTGAACGGTTCTCAATCACTTAAAGAAGTTAGACCAATTCCATTTCGTCCCATAAGACCTATGCTAGCACAGTCTGTGGAGAATGTTGCTGAGGCACTCAAAGAACACGGAGGAGAAACCAGCTTAGAATATAAGCTTGATGGTGCTAGACTACAGATACACATCCTCAACGGGGAGATTAGGATTTTTAGTCGAAAGCTAACCGAAGTAACAATGAGTTTACCTGAAATAGTAGAAAAAATTAGTAACAATATTCAATGTGAGAATGCTATAATTGAGGGCGAAGTAATAGCCATAAGCAATGATGCACGACCTCTTCCCTTCCAAAATCTAATGAGGCGATTCCGCAGAATCAAGAGAATAAAAGAAATGGTAAACGAAATCCCCGTAAAACTTTACCTATTCGACATAATTTACCTAGATGGTAACCTACTAATAGACCAGCCCTATAGAGAGAGAAGAAAAATTCTGTCCAATATTTCTGGTAAGATTGAACTGGTTCCCCAGTTAGTGACCGGAGACCAAAATAAGGCTCAAGAATTTTTTAAAGATGCACGGGGAAAAGGTCATGAGGGATTAATAGCCAAAAAGATTGAAAGCAAATACACTCCTGGTAGAAGAGGAAAAAAGTGGCTAAAAATAAAAGAGACCGAAACACTTGATCTGGTAATAGTAGGCGCAGATTGGGGATACGGACGAAGAGTAAAATGGCTCAGCGATTACTACCTAGCTGCTCGAAATGGGGAATCGGGAGAACTTCAAACAATAGGAAAAACATTCAAAGGACTCACAGACGAAGAATTTGAAGATATCACCAAGAAACTAGAAAAAATAAAAACATTTGAGGATGGAAGAACTGTAAAAGTTAAACCCGAAATAGTTGTGGAAACCATTTTTGACGAAATACAAAAATCACCCAAATATGAATCCGGATACGCCCTCCGATTCGCAAGAATAAAAAGAATAAGAGACGACAAAGACATGGAAAATATCGATACCATAAAGAAAGTAAAGCAGCTTTACGAAAACCAGTTCAAAACCAAGGCAAAATCAATATAGGTATAGACGAGCATGCGCATTTAGGTAGCTATTCCTTTGGGTGGTCGCTGAATACACGCACGCTCGTCTTTCACAAAAAGGTTTTCTCCCATTTTGAAAAGTGCGGAACGGTCATGTACTTCCCTAAAGTTTAACCGAACCACGCTTTTCACGAATTCCCCTTCTGTAAGCTTTATGAGGGTTTAATCTGATTTTTTTTAAATTTTCATACCTTTTGATTGATTTTATTT
>NZ_JBRAKS010000397.1:0-3377 GCF_052745115.1 Candidatus Jordarchaeum sp. | reverse complement strand
GTGTTTGTAGAGGCGGGTAAGGTTTCGGAGGAAATTCTAAGAGAAGCGAAGGCAAGTAGCGACAAGGTGGAGAAACTTCTGAGGGATCTGGGTGTCAGCTAGGGTTTCAATTGATACCGGTGTTTTTATAGAATACATTGACCTAAAGGGGTCGTTCCATAAACTTGCCCAAGCTCTCATTAACTCCTTCCACAGGATAGAAGTGTTTTTACCAGGAGTTATTCTTGCGGAAACATGTTATTTTGCAGCTAGAATATACAAAACTTTAGGATTTAGCAACTTTTTGGAAAAAGCATTAAAACTTGTTGAATGGCTTAACGGGCATCCATCAATCCAAATTAATCGTAGCTTCGACTTGGATGTGGAAGCTGCAAAAATCAAAACCCAATATAACGTAGCCTTAACTGACTGCTACTTGTTAGCTATGTCAAAAGTTAAGGACTGCATAGCCATATTCAGGAAGAGGGAAAAAGAAATGCCACCAAATATAGAAAAAGATTTCAATATTCTATTCTTAGAAGATTATGTGTAATTAGTTAATCCGTAAATCTAACAACTATTTTGAGGAAATATTAAAATCTACGCCTCTTAATTAGGGAAGGTTGGTGGGAAAGGTCAGGTTTTAATACCAAAAGAAATCCGAGAAATGTGTAATAATCAGAACGAATTTATTATTTACAATTATTTTCCTTGGTTGGAAATCATTTTAAATTAAAATCTAGCCAGAAAAAAAGAGGAAAAAATTTTTTATTTTTTGTACAAACAGTTTCCAGTTATTTTCTGTAGACCCCATACTTCTTGGTGGTATCCACCATAGCCTTTACGTTTTCAAACTTTGCATCGTCGGGTACCTCGGCGCTTACTATGAGTCCTCCGCCCTCAGCGCAGCCATCAATAATTTTCTTGACTTCTTTTTCTACCTCTTTGGGTGTTCCGAAAGAAAGCAGGGATGGTTTCAGGTTGCCGAAAAGGCACATGTGGTCTCCAAGAATTTCTTTTGCCTTGAAAATGTCGGTGCGCTCATCTAAGTGTAGGTAACACTTCTTTGATGGTAGTTCTATAAGATATTCTAGTATAGGAGTCCAGTTAGTATCAAAGTGGCACTGAATTCTCTTAACATGATCCTTAACCGCGTGAAGAACCTTTCTGAGATAAGGTAAGCCGAACTTTTCAAATGTTTTTGGACTTACAAAGTCTGAGCTCAGCCCTCCGGATCCACAGAGTACGTATTCCGCTCTAGTCATATCTATCATGTTTAGCGCGATTGCTATGAGACCGTCCACCATCCAGTCGCAGGCTTCAATAATCTTTTCTGGTCTTCTATGTAGGTCTAGTAGAAAGTTTGTAGTGCCCCGTAGCTTGCTTAGAAGGTCGTAGGGAGCGGCAATTTGCCCTTCGAGCATAGGGGGTGCTTGATATTTCTCCATCCACTTTGCCTTGAGCATGGCGGATTTCATTCCGAACTCCGGTATCCTTGCGATGTCTAATAAACTTCCGCGTTTGAAACTGAAGAAACGGTATAATCCCTCATTTATTATAAGGTCGTAACCGTTTTCGTCCATTATTGGGTTTTCCTTGGAGTGCTCATTAATCTCCGCCATCCGATCTGGTGGAAGTTCTCTCCCCGGAAGATACCATTCAAAGTAGAATGTCGAGAACATGCCCGGAAATGGGTCAAAGTACGCAAGACCCGTAGGCGCAATATCAATCATGTCCACCTTTCCTAGTTTGAGGTAGGTCTCTTCGAATGCCTTTTCAAATATTTCAAAATTGAACAGGTAATCAGCCAAAGTGACTCCTGCCACTCTTGCCGGAAAAGTGTCTAGTAGTGGTGCAATTGGCACCCGGTCAGGCTCTTTTAAATCCATAGCAGCATTAATTCTTTCCAGAGGCGTCATAGCCTCCTCGGTAGCTTTACCCATCTTTCATCTCACCCCCAAAAACTCTTTAATAATTCTAAGCCCCTCATAGGCATCCTGAGTGAAAGCATCTGCTCCCGCAATCTCTTTCCATTTCTCATCCACGGGAAGACCGCCGAGAATCACCTTCACTTCTTTTCGCAGTCCTTCTCTCTTCAAGGTTTCCACGGTTTCCTTCATTGGTTCAACAGCCATGGTCAAGATTCCCGATAGTCCTAACACTTGGGCTTTTTCACGCTTCACAACTCTGATAAATTCATCTGGTGGAACATCAGTGCCCAAATCGTGTACCGTGAAGCCGTCATTCTTAAGCAGAGCCACCATTATGTTTTTTCCAATATCGTGTAAATCACCCTTAACGGTTCCTATCACTATAGTTCCTTTTTCTTTTTCTTTCGAGATTTCAAGTTTGGGTTCAATAATTTCCATTGCCAACTTGAATATTTCAGCAGCCATAACCAAGTCTGAAAGGAAGTACTCCTTTTCCTCGTACTTTTTTCCCACATTATCCATGCCTTCCTTTAGCTGATTCAAAATTTCGCGTGCCGGTTTGCCTGAGTTCAATTGTTTCTGTACCATTTCCAGTACACGCTTTTCCTCAAGATTAACTAGTGCCTCTGCTAATTCACTATTCTTTCCTTTCATCTTTTGACTCTCCTTTTTGAGGTTCTGGTGGAGGTGGGGGTGCAGGCGGTGGAACACCCCACATTCCAAGAAGCATGGGGAAAATGTTCACGACAATGTCGGCGTTTTTTCCAAACATCAATTTGGCAACGGCTTTCCTTCTTTCTTCACTCATCATTCCTTTACAACCTCCAAGAAAATAGTTTAGAATTTATTGTAAAGAGTATTATTATGTATTTTGTTTTTATGAAATACCTTTTTATGAAATACTTTTTTAAGTAATAAACCATTGCATTTACACGAGGTGACGACTTTGGGAAAAAGAGAAAAAAGAAGAATAACAGAAAATGATGAAGAAATGCCTTGGAAATCCATAGAAGACACGGAAAACATTTATGATGATGAGCAGCGGGAGAGAATGTTAGAGGAGGACGAAATCACCTGGGCAGAGGCAGCCTTTATGGAAGGAAGAGAAAAAAATCCTTGGAAACGAAATTACAAGCCTCATACAGATACACGATCCGTTGAACTATCGGAAGAAGACTACTTTGAAGATTAATACTAAAAAATAAAATTTTATGATTTAACCCACTTTCTGCACCTCTGGTTTATTTTTTCCTATTTTTATAAAATTTGCAAGCCTGTGGAGGAAGCAGAAGCCTTTACTGAATAAATTTTCGGGAAACTTTAATCCGTGCAAGAGAAACAATCAGTAATTGAGAAAAAAGAAAAAATACAAAAAACATTTACAAAGGGTGCAGAAAAGGGATTTAAATATAATTTATAACTTTGAATAAAATATTGTTTCATAATGCATATTTGAATAAATTAAAT
>NZ_JBRAKS010000396.1:0-3403 GCF_052745115.1 Candidatus Jordarchaeum sp. | reverse complement strand
TAGGAGTGTACGCCCTTGCCCTTACCTTATACCTCTTTCTGTTTCCGGTCACTCGAATTGTTTTTCCATGCACAACAATCTCTTGTAGGCTCGGATGCATTCTTAGCCCTCTCACTGCAACTCGCTCTATCTTTCTCTTAGCTGATTCCATTTCAGCCTCATCTTCGTTTTGGAATCCGAACACGTATAACGGCATGTGAATGCTTGGCTTGAACTCGATTAGAAGCTTTATCACATCTCTCGGCGTTATTATTCCTACAGGTTTGTGTTTCTCGAGGACCAGACAGTAGCCTTTCCTCAAGGATGCCATTTCACGGACGACATCTACTATCGGCGTCCTCGGCGAGACGTGAAGCGGATGCGTGTCCATTACTCCTTTTATATCCATCTTGAAGATCCTTGGTTTCTCTCCTCTTCGCTCTCCAACAGTCACTCTTTCACGCGGCTTGAAGAAGTTCCAAACAATGTCTTTGGCCGTAACTAAACCTCCAAGCTTACCTTCTTGGTCAACAACCGGGGTGTGACTGATTCCCCGCTTCAGCATTAAGCTTCTAACCTCCCCTACTGAAGAATCTCGATAAACTTTGAATGGATCTTTAACCATAAGATCTTCAGAGAGAAAATCCTTAAGGTCCTCACAGTCAGCCATCTTCTCCAAGATCCTGGTTTGCCGAACCACGCCTTCAACGGAGTGATCCTTCGTAATGGGTAGCATCCTAATTCTGTTCTCAACAAGTTTCAAGGCAACATCGTATATTGGTGTGTCAAGAGATAAGCTTGGGGGCCTAAACGCGATCCTTGAAACAGAGCTCCTTTCAGGATGCATTACTCTCATAATATCTCTAACAGTGACAATCCTAGCAACATCTCTGTTTGTCACCAACGCTTCGTAGCTCTCAGTCGAGTATAGGAGTGAGATAAGCCTTGACACGCTCTCAGAATGCGAGATACATGGACAGCCTGACTCCAGAATTTCATCGATCCGCGAGTACGCCAGCTCCCTAAGAAAGAACATGCGGAAGAATCACCGCTTGCCATAATCAAATAAAAAGGGATTTAACTACTTTTTGGTCATGGTTATGCGGTCTTGGCGCATAGTACGTTTGCTCTGAAGTGGGAAGATAAGAGTATTTATTGATATTGATATGAATGTTTTCTTGAACTATCGGTTTTAAGTAGTGCGGGTGGGATTTCCGCACAAATTTACCAGTAAAAATTGAAAATTTATTTTGTTGTTTGTTAAAAATCTGAGAGAGTTAGACAGCTAGAGCATGGATGGTTTTTCATCAGTTATGTATGCAGTTTCATGTCTTTTGTCGTATACGAGGGCGTACTTGTTTAGGATGTCTCTTCCGAGGATGCTTGGTATTCGCATTATACGTTCATCTTGAATTGCATGTCTTAACACGTATATTCTTTCCATGCTTTCTACGTGGCTTTTTCCGTTTTCTCTTCTGAAAGTTAATTTTACATTTTTCATGGCATATGCGTCGACTAGCCCGCCTATTCCAAGCATGCCCTCACTTAACCGTTCCAATTTATTAAAATCTATTCCTAATCTTAATGAGTCTTTGTCGCATATGGTGGTTCTTGAAGCACCCGTATCAACTAAAAACTGGATAGTCTCATTTATTCCGGGGGTTTTAGATTCGAGTATGGCAACTAAATAAGCTGCTTCAAAAATTTCTGGTTTAAAGAAGCACGGAATACGCAAGAAACCACTTCTCAAAGGATAAGCTCTATTTCTTTTGCGGTTATATATTCCATAGCAATTTCGTTGTAGTTTTCGGGATAATTCTTGCGTAGCCTCTTAACAAGTCTGCTTAAATCTCGATCATGATCAACTACCGTTTCGTTCAAAACCGCAATCCATTCATCCACGTACTTCTTCTTCAACTCTTCATAATGTCTACTAGCCCACTTTGTGTTCTCTTCATACTTCGAAAGAACAGCAACAACAGAACTCATCCGTTAAGCCACCAACCCAAATATAAGATACACAAAACAACTTAAATCATTTTTGAAATCACACAAATTTCCTAGGTCTTAACAAATTTTACCAGTAAAAATATCTGAAATCTCACCCCGCCTAAAAATCCTAAGAATGAGCTTCTTTAGCCAAAATAAGCCTCCTAAAGGCTTTATTTTTGATGCGGGGGGGTGGGATTTGCACTCCCCACAGCGTGGAGAAATCACCCGCAAAACTCCTCTTTTTTCTGTTTTATGGTTAACATGCCGCTCATGTTTTACTCATGTAAGTGCTTACGGCCCTTAAGTTATTTGTGAGGTTAGCAGAAGTTTTCTAAGCATGGGGTCATTGGTTCTGTAGGTTTTATCTTTCTCTTCAATTAGCATAGCAGCTTTTAGGTTTTCTATTATGCGGTAGATTGTTGCGTCGTTCACTGCGGATGCTTTTGCTATTTCTACGGCTCCTTTTATCTCGGACCAGCGAGCTGATGTTGCTGTTGCTTTGAGGGCTGCCAAATAGGCTTGTTTGTCTCTGCCCTCAAGAAAATGCTCGAGTTCGTCCTTCACGATTTTTATGCCTTCAGAAATGGTTTCTTCAAGAGCTTTTCGGTGTGGAAGTTTGCGCACTGCTATGTTGTTTCCATAGAGGGTTAGCCATCCTGGAATGCCGTCAAGCCTTTCAACAGCTTCATTTATTATTTCATCTTCTGGAGTTAGTTTGTTCTCTTCAAAACCTTTCCTTAAAAATTTAATGGAAAGTTCTTTTGGGAAGGGCTGAAGATAAAGCTTTGCAGGAGAACGTCCATAAAGGGGTGAAGACGAAGTTGGCTCAAGCAATGTTTTCATAAGACCAAACATGGATCCGGTGAATATGAAGACTATGTTCGGGTGTGTATTAAAGATATTAGCTAACAGTTTTAATAGGCGGCCGGAGATTGCTACAATCTCTTGAACTTCATCAAGTGCTATAACACAATTTTCCGCCCTGCTTCCAATTGCTTCCAATAGATCCCACATCGTCGTCATGGGTTTTTTGGAAATTGATATCGAGATACCGCCGGGTCCTATAGACACGCCCTCAATCCTCTGAGCCAAATCCTTCATCTCCCGCAGAATGCTTTTTTCATCATTAAGACCTCGTGCTACGGCTTTCAATAAGCCGCCTGTTCCCTTTGCTCCCCAAAGGTTTACATAAACGACTCTTGTTTTAGCCTTTTTTAATTCTGCTCCAGCCACTTTTACTAAGCTTGTTTTCCCAACCATCCTCGGACCGAGGACAGCGACCCACCTCCTAGCTCTAACAAGATGGGTGAGTTCTTCAAGCTCCCTTTCTCGACCAAACAGTTCTTTTGAAGATTCCTTTGGATTAAGGTCAAATAGCAAACTTAACCCCCGTAAGCACTTACATCCCATAAGTAAATAACTTTTCTGTTAA
>NZ_JBRAKS010000395.1:0-3408 GCF_052745115.1 Candidatus Jordarchaeum sp. | reverse complement strand
GCCACAAGACTAAAAAACACAAAAAACAAAACAAAATTCCAAACCACTGGGAGGCAGCCCGCACATCTTCCAAGCCAGCCCCCGTATATTTTGTTTAGGAGTTCTCTATCGGATAGTTTAAGGTCTATTTTTCTCGGCCCTTTGGGGCGTTCAGCTCTTGTTGCTGGTAGGTTTGAGGGTTCCTTGTAGGCAAAATCGGGTCTTAACTTGCTTGATTCCAATTCCGTTAAAAAATCTTCAAGTTCCGATAGGTTTTTCTTTCCCTTTTTCTCCCTGAATCTCTTTTCAATTTGGGTTATGTCGTGGCCTTCTTCTGTTCTTTGTATTATTTCGAAGCTCACTAATAGTTCAAGTTCTTCAGGGCTAATCATGATTTTTCCTTCCAGTAGCGAAGATGAAAATATTTCACATGTTACTTTATAAGTTTAAGGGTTAAAGATATGATTTTAAGCCTGTAGATAAAGTCCAGATTCAGTTTGTAAAAATCCCATTTTTTCTTTGTTGATTTTCATTATTATTTGGACCAATTAAGATTAATTTAAAAGTGCTGAAAATTTTCTTATTACTTTTGAATCCTTTTTTAATTGGTAAAAGTTTGTGAATTCATTGTAGCGTGTGCTTTTGCTTAGTTGTGTTGTATTCTTTGTGGTTTATGATTAATAAAAAAGGAAAAGGAGCTTAGAGCATTGCTCCGAGCTGCGCGGCGGCGCGAGAGACATCCACATATGAGCCTTGAGTGTCTCCTTGTGGTGTTACATATGCCATTAGAAGTGCACGGTATCTGGCTGTGGCCATTATGATGTGGCCCATTCCGGAAACGTTTGTGGCTACGAGGCGTTCATCTGTTGCGGATAGGGTGGAGTATTTTATTCCCTGAACTAGGATTGATGGTGCTCTTTCTCTCCATGCCGCTATTAAACTGGGGGCGTCGGGCACTATGTTCCAGTTGTTGGTTTGGTACATTACTTGTCCGTCTAGGGTTAGTATGGCTATTGCTGTTACATTGGGGTTTTTGGCTTGAAGCTGGGCTATTACGGAGTCAAAGTTTGATGCCAAGGCTTTCCACACCTTATGTAATTATTTGTAGAAGTCATTTTCAAATTATTTTATGGTTAATAATTAATAAAAACTTTGCGTGCATATTAATTATGTTGATTACTGGTGGTGAACAACACGTCAATTAGGGATATAGTTGAGAAGTGTGATGGCGGGGTTTTAATCCGGATTTTTGTGAAGCCGGGCTCACCGCGACTGAGTTTTCCTGCAGGGATTGAGGATGGTTTTGTTATCTTGGAGGTTAGATCTCCTCCCTTAGCTGGTAAGGCTAATAGGGAGTTGGTGAAGTCGGTGGCAAAGTTTTTTGGGGTTTCTTCCAGTAATGTTAGTATTATTGGAGGGATTAAGGATAGAAATAAAATTGTTAGGGTTCTGGGAGTTACGGTTGAATCTGCTAAAAGAGAATTGGGTATCTGAATCGTATTAGTTTTAATATTTTTGAGAATGTTTTTTAATGATTATTTTCTTTTCTGCTTTTCCGGTTTTTGTTTTTGGGTTTTTGTTTGTTCTTGGTACATTTCTATTATTTCTTCTACGGTTGTAGCCTCTTCGGGGCTTTTGTCGTCTCTCCAGTTTCCTGTGAACCTTGGAAATCTTACTGCGATTCCGCTGTCCTTTTTTATAGCTCCCAAGGCTGCGGTGTGTACTTGGCTCAAGGTATATTCACTGCCTATGATTTCTATTACCTGTCCGGGGGTGAACCATACGTCTGCTTTTAGTTTGGAGTCTACTCGGGGATGTTTGTGGTCGATTTTATACTGTTTGAGTCTTTCGGGCATTTCTTCAAGGGCGGTGTCACTAAAACCGGTTCCAACTTTGGATATGGTTCTAAACATGTCTTGGTCCTGGTCGTAGACCGCAACTAGTATTGCTCCGTATGTACCCGCTCTTCTACCTCTCCCCATTAATGCTCCCACGATCACTGTGTCTATGGTGTCTATCATCTCGGTTTTGTATTCCCTTTTGTATTTTATCCATTTGAACCCCCTGCTACCCGCTTCATAAATTGAGTCTGGTTGTATGGATTTTGCTACCAGACCTTCGCATCCCTCTTCTACAGCTTTCTCAAAGAAGGTTTCAATATCTTCAGAATTTTTTACGATTTCGGCTTCTACAGGCTTTATCCTATCACTCTTCTTAGTGATTTCTTCCAGTCTTTTCCTTCTCTCAAGATAACTTTTTGTAGTGTAATCGGTATTATCGACAAGAAGCAGATCGAACAGGTTGAGACTTGCAGGATAATCTTCGACCGCCTCTTTTATACCGTATTTTCTCCGGCGTCGCATTAGGGTTTGAAACGGTAATAGTTCTCTTGTTTGCGGATCGAAGGCAACTATCTCCCCCTCCACGATCACCCCTTGTGGTTTAATGTTACTTTTTATCAATTCTACTATATCGGGATATTGTTCGGTGATATTTTCTAACCGACGTGAGAATAGGTTAACTTCCCCATTGTTTTTATGTGCTTGCACCCGCTCTCCATCAAGTTTGTATTCCACAGCACATTTACCCTGCATCTTCTCCAAAATTTCTTCGGGGGTGGATAGCCTTTGTGCAAGCATCATTCGGACAGGTTTACCAAGGGTAACCTTAAAGTCTTCCACCTCTTTCAATCCCTTGGTGGCAATTGTTTTCGCCACAAGTCCCAAGTCAGAACTGATATTAAAGGCTCTCTCCAGTATGGCTCGATTTTCTTTTTTTCCAGTATACGCGATTGACAAAGCATCAAGTATAGTGTACTCAGCGATGCCTAAACGCAAGGCGCCTATTACCATGCGTATTATATACTTTGCCTCTTTGGGTGTTCCGTCAAGCAGAAGCCTGGAGAGCATTCTGAGTTTAGCCTCAACAGACCCCGCTCCAGTAGCCTTAGCTATTTTATCCAAAGTTTCGTAGACATCTAAAACTTCTAAAGGTTTTTGTACAAGAGATTTTTGTTTCTTACCCTTTAAAATTTCTTCTGTTACTAACCCCAAGTCACCCGTCTTCTTTAGCTTTTGTTCAACTTCTTCAACCCTATCGCCAGAAGCCATCGCCACACTGCGGACGGCTAATTTTTCCGCCAAACCTAATTCAATAGGAACAAACAGAGGATACAACCTACCCGTGGTAAGATATACTACCTTATCGATAAGCTCATTAGGAGTCTGCTTAAAAAGCTGAACCAGAAGATCCGTCATTTCCAAACGTTTGGAAGTCTCTTCAATTTTCTCATAAAAATCAGCAATTATCGAGAACTTCAATTCCACTCCTCTCCATTACCGAAATAATACTTGAACCTTATTAATAATTAAGCTCAGGCATTTAAAATGATTCTCTTTATCTAGAAATAAAAACTTACAGCCAGCATAA
>NZ_JBRAKS010000394.1:0-3411 GCF_052745115.1 Candidatus Jordarchaeum sp. | reverse complement strand
CTGCTCACCAGCCAAAACCAGTTTTAATAACCTATTTCATTTTCAAATACTGTTAGAATAGTAGAATTTTTAAAAAGATTAGTGTTTTATCGCCAATTTTCGAATGAAACAAAGAATAGAAAAGAATTGAATTTTAGGGGAAAAATAGAAGTAAATAGGGGCAAAAGAAAATTTAAGCTAGACTTTCAACTGTAATAGATGCGAACTCGCTGTCAATTTTCTTATCTACTTCGTTAATACGCTTGTCAATCTCATCAGGTGGAACAATTTTGAGACGCGAAATATCATTAAGCACATCCAAATGCTGAATCGATGAGATGGGAACACCGCCATCAACTGCACCCTTCATTTTCTGATAAAACTTCAAAATCGTTTTCAACATCTTATACGCCTTCTCCGGACTACAATAAGTATCAACAGGATGCAAAGCCGACTGCATTAAGTAATCCTCACGAATCATACGCGCCGCCTCAAGAATAACACGCTCACCCTCCGGAAGAGCATCAGGACCGACTAATTGTACGATCTCACGGAGTTCCTCCTCACGCTGTAGTAAATACATAGCTTCACCACGTAAATCCAAGAACTCTTTATTTACATTTTCAGCAAACCACTGTTCCAAACTTTCAAGATACAAGCTGTAACTATTTAACCAGTGGATCGATGGGAAGTGTCTTCTACTTGCTAAGTCTTTGTCAAGACCCCAGAACACCTTCACTACTCGTAAGGTGTTTGTAGTAACAGGCTCAGAAAAATCGCCACCTGGAGGAGAAACAGCGCCACATACGGTTACTGAACCTATTATTGGTTCTGTCTCAGTGGAACCCAACGCTTCAACACGGCCAGCCCTTTCGTAAAACTCTGCAAGCCGCGAAGCCAGATAAGCAGGATAGCCTTCTTCACCTGGCATCTCCTCAAGTCTACCGCTAATCTCGCGCAGTGCTTCAGCCCACCTAGATGTTGAATCTGCCATTAATGCAACATCGTAACCCATATCTCTGAAATACTCAGATATGGTGATTGCAGTGTAAATTGATGCTTCTCGAGCGGCTACAGGCATATTCGAAGTATTAGCGATAAGAACTGTACGCTTCATAAGTGGCTCACCGGTACGAGGATCCTCAAGTTTTGGAAAGTCTTCCAACACTTCAGTCATCTCGTTGCCCCTTTCCCCGCATCCACAATACACCACAACCTGACTATCTGCCCATTTTGCTAGTTGGTGTAACATGACTGTTTTTCCTGTACCGAATCCTCCAGGTATAGATGCGGTTCCGCCTTTTGCTGTGGGAAAGAATGTATCAATTATTCGTTGCCCAGTTATGAGGGGCGTTGTTGATCCTAGTTTTCTAAGATAGGGGCGTCCTTGTCGTACTGGCCAAGTAGTCATCATGGTGATTTCTCGTTCCCCGCGGGGTGTTTTAATAGTTGCTATAGGTTCCTCTACCGTGTATTCGCCTTCAGGGACTATTTCTATTATTTTTCCATTGATGCCTATAGGTATTAATATTCTTGTGGTTACGGTGGTTGTTTCGGGTACAGTTCCTATTATGCCCCCTTGTTTTACGGTGGTGTCCTTTCCTATTATTGGAGTGAATTTATATTTTTTATTTCGAGGAAGAGCTCTTGCTATTACTCCTCTCTGAATGAAGTCTCCGGTCTGTTCTTTAAGAATTTCTAATGGTCTTTGAATACCATCGAAAATCTGACCTATAAGCCCTGGACCTAATTCTACGGATAAGGGGGCACCGGTGGCTACAACTTTTTCCCTTGGTTTTAGACCTGTAGTTTCTTCATAGACTTGAATGGTTGCGTTTGATCCTTCGACCCGGTTTACTTCTCCAATTAATTCTTCTTCCCCGACTCGGCAAACTTCATACATTTGTACTCCGATGAGTCCTTCTGCTTCGATTACGGGTCCCGTAATTCTGATGATTTTTCCGATTCTCTCTTTTGCTGCCAATTTTAGCATTCTCCTTTCTATTATTAAATTAGCAAAATTTGAATTTGTTACACATAGATTTACATCTACTTAAAAATATTTGCAGAAAATAAAATTTTTGAAATTTTTGTAAAAAAGATATTTATTTCAAGAAGATATATTTACTAAAAATTCAATTAACTTCGTGCGCTAGTGTAAAATTTTTAATTTTATATTTAACCTGCTTCGCAGATTCAGTAAATTTATTTTAGTAATTGTGTTTTTCTTATAATATTCAGAAATATTTTTGACGATATGAAAAACTTCTTTTGCCCGGGTTGTGTTAATGGAGGGTGTGTATCGGCTAGCCCGCAAAATACATGACCCGTATGAGGTCGACTTTTTGACTGGGCTGTGGGTGAGCGGCTATCCAAGTGCCCCAGGATGAGGGCGGATGGATGATTGCCGCAGGAGCCGACACACAGGAGGGGTTCCTCCGTGATGTATATAGGAATAGATATTGATAAAAAGTTATGCCACTCATGCATAAAGGATCGAGATGGAAACATTATTAAGGAGCTCAACTTCAGAAACGAGAGCAGCGGCTTCGACATCCTGCTCGACTCCATCAAAGGCGGAGAAGCAAGGGCGGTTATAGAGAGCACCGGCAACCTCTGGATTCGGCTGTACACCAGCCTTGAGGAGGCTGGAGTCGAGGTGGTGCTTGCAAACCCTAAGAAGACGAAGGCCATAGCTGAGGCTAGGCTGAAGAACGACAAGGTGGACGCCAGAACCCTAGCAGACCTCCTGAGAGCGGATCTAGTGGCTCCCTGCTACGTCCCACCCAAAGAGATAAGGGAGCTCAGAAACCTAATCCGGCACCGGATGAACCTCACAAGGGACCTAACTAGAATAAAGAACCGTATCCACTCCCTCCTGGACAAGTACGAGTTTGAGGTTTTCGATGGTAAAGACCTGTTCGGCAAGGAGGGAATGAAGTGGCTCAGAACCATAGCCAACGAACTCTCCTGGGTCGACAGACTTACACTCGAAGCGAAACTCAGACAGGTGGAGCTGCTGAACCAGCTCATAGATGAAGCAGACCTGAGGATGGCCTCGAGGCCGTAGACAGCGAGGATATTAGGTTGCTCATGACCATACCTGGTGTCGACTACTACACTGCCCTACTCTTCATAAGCGAAATAGGGGACATAAGCCGCTTTCCAAGCGCAAGCAAGCTTGTAAGCTGGCTTGGTATCACACCCCGGGTTCAACAGAGCGGGGAGAAGAGCTATAACGGTAGAATAACCAAGGAGGGCTCACCACGCGTAAGGTGGGCTTTGGTTCAGGCGGCCCATGTAGCGGTGCGCTGGGACAATCACATAGCCGAGAAGTATAACCGGATAGAAAGGAGACGCAGCGGCGGAAAAGCGATCGTTGCGGTCGCGAGGGAGATAGCGGTGGCTATGTACCACATGCTCACCCGCCGG
>NZ_JBRAKS010000393.1:0-3414 GCF_052745115.1 Candidatus Jordarchaeum sp. | reverse complement strand
ATAAACAACAACATAATTAACGAGAAACACACGTGAACAAAATTAATAGAAAAGGGTGGTGCACATGTTCTAAAAGCACATGGTTGCCCAAAATAAGGTCATTCCAGACCACTCACCGGCTGAAAAGCGCCCCACACACCTTTCACATACGGGGGCAAAATAAAATGATACAACCTTTGCAAGAACCGTTCTCCAGCTACGGAGATTGAAAGTTTTTTACTTTAAAAACATACTTTACCAAGAACGGTTTACCCTACTTCAGTAAAGTTCCACGATAACAAAATCTAGACCTAATTCTTTTAATTTTTCTTTTTTTGGAACACCGTTTTCGTTCCATCCGCATATTTCATAATATTTAGGCAACATCTTCCCGAGTCTTATCATCTGGCCTTTCCACAGTCCCTTAGGTAGTGGCTCACTCGTGGAGCGATAAGGAAGCATGTCATCCTTACTTGTAAATCCCTCACGGGCATTGAAACTCCGGGTAAGATTATTTATTCTTTCCCCGACCAGCCAAAACTCCTCCTCAGTATAATCGAAACCGGTGGCAGCATTTATCATCCGAAGAAAAGAGTCATAAATCATTTCATCAGTAACAGCGAATTGGCAAAGACCACAACTATGAATAAGAGCTCTGTTTTGTTGCCCCTGCTTCACCGCCTCCGGCTTACCATCCGGAGTCATAGGATCCAATTTGTCGAAAAAGTGCTCCGCACCGTAAAGCCAGGGTCTAAGATGGCAAGCTCCTCGGTCCGCAACTGCGTAAGCCAGTGCGTGTCCATGTCCTGCTCTTGGGACATAAGCCGGTATCTCTAATCCCTTAACGTGCATGGCAAATTTCTCCGATCCCTTACCAATTTTTTCCGCTGCTCGCTTAACGCCGTTAGCAAGAAGCCGTCCAAGATTTCCATAAACGTTGCCTGCCATGTTGACCGCTTTGAGGAACGCTGCCTCGTTTCCAAATCTCAAATCCACCCCATCAATATCTTCTATGCTAATCAGTTCTTTCCCCAAACACTCCATTACGAAACCAATGGTGTTTCCCAATGATATGGTATCGATTCCATAATTATCACACATCTTATCCGCTACTGTGATTACTTCTCTGCTTTTTATCCCACAGTTGGGTCCAAACAACGAAATGGTTTCATATTCCGGCCCCTCATCTGAGATACCTGCGTATTCTCCCTCTCTTATAACCGCTAGGTGAGCGCATCTTATGGGACAGTTGTAACAGGGCTTCACATAGTTTCCTCCGCCCCATAGAGTGTTCTGGAACATGTCCCCAGCCAACTCCTCAGCCACCTCATCCCACTGGCCTTCGCTAAAGTTTCTGGTAGGCCAGCCACCAGTTGAGTTTACCAGTCTCACTATTGACGCGGTTCCCATCGCGGCCATTCTTGCACTACCCTCCTTAGCATCCTTATGTGCCTCTTTTGCCAACTCATTAAATTTATGAGAATCAGCGATAGGAATCTTCCCATGACCCACAACCGATATCGCCTTAAGATTCTTGGAACCCATAACCGCACCTGTTCCCCCTCTACCCGCAGCCCTCATATCCGCAATAATCGCTGCCAACCTAGCCTGCCTCTCGCCAGCGGGCCCGATGGTTGCCACCCGCACAGTTCTATCCGACTTGTGCCTCTCTCTAAGATAACTTATGGTGTCTATTGTGCCCATTCCCCACAGAAACCCGGCGTCCCTTATGGAAGCCTTACCATCATCTACATGAATGTAAACTGGACTTTTCGCTCTCCCCTCAACTATAATACCATCGAAACCCGCAAATCTGAGTTCCGGTCCCCAGAATCCACCGCAACTGCTATCCACCCAGGCACCAGTTAATGGAGACTTGGTACAAACCACAAATCGACAGGATGAAGGAGCCTTGGTGCCGGTTAAGGGGCCAGTCATAAAGATAAGCTTATTTTCAGGGCTTAACGGATCAACTCCCTTCCTCAGTTCTTTAAACAAATAGTAGGCTGCTAAACCCTTTGAACCTAATAAACTCCTAGCCGCATTTGATTCTATTTTCTCTGTTGCTATATCCTCCGTGCTGAGGTTTATCCGAAGAAGTTTACCATTCTTCATGGACATTGTGGTACACTCCGTATCTGACAATCATTAAAAACTGATAAAATTACTATAATAAGTATATTATTAAACTTTAACTTATCCGAAGACCATAAACAAAAAAATATTTGGAATAGAATGCACCAAAAGGTTTTTACTATTATACCTAGTATTTTTTGATAAATCTTTCAAGAACGACGTTGTGCTCATCATAAGATTACTAACTGAATAAGGAAGGGATAGTCAATATGGGTGAACTATCGCATAGAGAGCGGATCGAGATGGCTCTAAACCACGAGGAGCCAGACCGAGTGCCCATAGAATTCGGAGGGGTTAACAACACCATTTACGAGAAGCCCTTTTATTGGCCCATAAGCCCCAAGTATGGTTACAGTGCACTGGTGCGTTATCTGGGTTTTAAAGATTTGTCCGAACCTCAGATGCTGCCCACAAACTGTGTGACATTATTTGATGATAGGCTCTTAGACCGTTTTGGAGTGGACTTCGTATCATACACTATGAGAGCCCCTAGGGGGGAAGACAAAATGCTAGATGATGGCACCGTCATTATTGCATGGGGGATAAAAGCAAAAATGGTAGGCTACTACTGGGAGATATTTGACGGTCCGCTAAGAAAGCCTAAGATTACTTTTAAAGACATTGACAATCTCGAGACTCCCGACCCCGAGGACCCGGTGATCCTTGAGAACGTGAGGAATGAAGTTAAAGAATTGAGAAAGAAAACCGACAGAGCAATAGTTGGAGTTCCCACAATGGCGGAAAACATTTTTCACCACTACTCCTATCTCAGAGGCTTCTCACAAATGTTTGTTGATATGAAGAAGAATCCCGAACTCTTCCGATACCTCGCCAACACCATTCTAGACATCCATGGCTCTATAATAGAAGCTTTCTTCTCCGAGTGCGGAGACTACATCGACTTTGCCCTGTTAGGAGATGACATGGGAACACAACAGGCACCATTTGTTTCACCTGAAGAATACAAGATATACATGAAACCATACCACAAGGGTCTAATAGATAGGGTTCACAACAGTAGAAAGATTTAATGATAAATAATACCATTCTTGGACTTTAATCATGAACCCAAACATCCGCAGAGATGTCCAATACAAGGCTACAACCCTGCCCACGAGAACCAATTCGGCAATCAGCGTGGAGAACAAAAATCCGCTAAAAGGAACCACTGCTGGGCAAAGAAAAGGTTTCCTTCCAAAGGCGGACCACGGCTTAAACGCTGCTTAATCATGCTCTCGCCGCCGCCAGTTGAGCGGAGACACACACAAAACGTCTGCAAGAGCGGAGAGGCGCAATGCC
>NZ_JBRAKS010000392.1:0-3418 GCF_052745115.1 Candidatus Jordarchaeum sp. | reverse complement strand
CTCTATTTAAAGTCAAAATAATTAAATAGCTCTAATTAGTATTGATTATGAAATTTATATTTGGGAGGAATTTAATGCCTTCAATAGTTTCGGTAGTTAAGGGTCATGATCCTGAGAAAGTTGTACCAAAATCCGTTGATTTGCTAGGCGGCGTTGCAGAAATTGTGGATTCGGGGGATACTGTGTTAATTAAACCTAATATTATGGAACCCATGCCTCCCGAGACCGCAGCCGTTGTAGACCCCAAGATAGTTGAAGAAATTGTCAAGCTGGTGAAGAGTGCTAATCCAAGAAAAATAATTGTTGGTGAGAGCCCCGCTTATAATTTCAAGGCCAGGGACGCTTTTAAGGTTTCGGGCATAGGTGAGATCGTTAAAAAGTTGGGAGCTGAAATCTCCTATTTTGATGAAGAGCCTTACGTTGAAGTTGATGTACCGAATGGTAGAATTCTCGAAAGTATAGAATTACCGAAGACAGTTGTAGAGTCTGATGTCCTCATAAATGTTGCTAAAATGAAAACTCACGGGTTAACTGGTGCCACCCTGGCAATAAAAAATTTGCACGGTTTATTACAGTGGAAAGACAAATGGTTCTTAGCCCATAAAACAGATATTTTCTATAAACTTGCTGACATCATTAAGGCTGTAAAGGAAAAACTCAAACTATCCTTTATTGATGGTATTGTAGCAATGGAGGGACAGGGGCCAGCTCTTGGAGATATAATTGAGGATATGGATGTCGTAGTTGCGGGTAAGGACATAGTCGCTGTGGACGCCGTAGCCTCGGCAGTAATGGGCTTCCAGCCTCTGGAGTTACCGATGACTCAGGTCGCAGCAAATCAGGGTTTAGGAAATGCCGACCTCTACGATATAGAGGTGAAGGGTGAGACTATCGAGTCTGTGCAAAGACACTTTAAAAGACCTATTATTAGTTACGTGTCTGATATCCCTAATGTGACATTGTACATCGGCGGAGTGTGCCAGGCTTGTTTGACGAGATACAATTTTTTCATGCCGGAAGTAGATGAAAACAAAACCTATGTTGTAATCATGGGATGTAACCCAATTATTCCAAGAGATGTTGAAGTTGATGAGGTTCATGTAATTGGAGAATGTGCGGTTAAATCAGCAAATGATTTGATGGAAAAATTTGGTGATGCGAAAATTGTTATGACTGAAGGTTGCCCCCCAATGAATGAGATAGTTTTCAGAAACCGTGTAGAAGAAAGACTCAAATTTATATGCGGAGAAATATAATAACTGAAAAGATTGAATAATAGTTATACTAATTTAAGGTGGTTGATATGAGTGGTGTTGATAATATTCTATCGGCTAGAGAAGCGTGTCTAGGAGTATTAGAAAAGCTTGAGGGTATGCATGGAAAGCTGGACGAAAATACTCTTAATGAGATTGAGAGTAGGTTAAAAAAAGATGCCTTTAATCTGGGTGAATGGAAAAAGAAGGCTTTTGCAAGAGTTCCACTAGGTACAACACTGTCAGAGGGGATTGTAAACTCAGCAAAAGAATTAGAAAAAACTATAGAGGACGAAGATGTCAAATTAAATAAGGCACTGGCAGCTCTAGAAAAAATGGAAAACGCAATGACCGAATTCGAGAAAGAGATGGACAAAAGGTCCCGCTTAGCCACATAATCAGTTACAGTTGAATTATTTTTAAACTACTGATATATTCTATAATACGAGCTATCTATAATTATCAAAATATAACAGGACTTTTTGATTTCTCAAAAAAAAGGGGAAAGGGGAGAAGTGCTACTCCTCACTATTAGAGGGTCTTTTTGATAGTTCTTCGTAGGATATTCTGAGTTTGGGTAGGTATTCGAAGCCCCCAGGTGGGGTAACCGTGATGCCGGCCCATGCCTTCTTAAGGTATTGTCCACAAGGTCTTTCTGGCGAGTTTCTGGGGAACCAACATTTTTTATAGTCACTATAGGCGTCTCCCTCGATCAGCTCATAGTCGGTACTGCCCATTCCGAGCTCCCGTACTACATTACATTGTATCCACTGTGGGATGTAACCGAGGAGACCTCCGCATTTAGTGAATTTTTCTGTGCCTACTGCCATCGCGGATAATTCATCAGCTGCAGAGCCCTCACACCCTAATACGTTCATCGTCATATCTAAAACTGCAAGGTCCACGGCAGCCAGGTCCCTTGAGGCAAAAACTCCCAGGTTTGGCATTATGGCTCGATCTGCCCAATCCACGCAATCGCACCAAGGACTCATGTCGATAGCATAGTTAATGTAGCCGACTCGATCTCTTCCCATATGATTAACGATCGCCGATGCTGTTTCGCCCATTGTTATCGCACACATCTGTAAATATTCGTCAGGTATGGACCAAACACCGCATGCGAGTGGAAATAGGACATGTCCGAAACAGCCGATGCACAGGGATCTGTCCCACTCCATGTGGTCCTCGAGAACTTTAATTGCTCCCGTTGGGCAGTTGGTTTCACAGGTCTTAGCTACCTCTGGACCCCAAGGACAACCCTGTAGTCCTCCACAGGCCTCCCCCGAAAATACAAACAATTCACTGGCAAGGCCATACTTAGGATGGGTCGTCAGGTGAACATTCATTTTACCTCTTTTTGATTGGCACCCGATGCCGATATTTTTAATTGCGCCACCAAATACGCCCATGGGATGACCCTTAAAGTGGGAAACGACAATCATGGAGTCTGCATCTACTATTCCTCTAGCAACATATGCATGTTTAGTGAAGATGGGATTCGGTACTTCAATTTTTTTATCATCAAGCCCAGCTTCTCCATCGGCTATTACTATTGGACAACCCATACTCTCTTGAGTGAAACCGTGAGCTGCCGCTGTGAAATAATAATCTTGGGCTAAAACCCGCGAGTCGAATGGAGTGAAAAGAACTGTGGTTGTGTCGGTGACGAAGGGTATTCCTCCATATTCCTTGATTTTGTCACAGATTACCCTTAATAGAAAAGGTCGTAGGTAGTGTGTTGTGCCCCAGACACCCATATGGCATTTAACCGCTACTCGATCACCCTTGTCGAAACACTCGTTTAATCCGGCTTGCTCGAAAAGTGCAGCTCCCTTATATGCTAGACTTGTTAATAAGCTAGTTGCTCGATCATCTATATAATATACTTTTGCTTTTGCCAAAAAACTCCCTCCAAAATTTTTTAATTTTAAAATATATCTGCCTACTTTGGTTTTATTTTTTTGGGTCGGCATATATATAAATTATTTTGTAAAGATATTTTGTTGGAGAAAGGTTTTTGGCTTGGAACTCTCCTTTTAGTACCTTAGGATCGGCATTTTCCTTAAAGCCTAAGATTATTTTATTAACGAAATTATTATATAATAAAAAATTTTACTGTAGAGATTCAAAAGAACAATGAGTCTATGATTTATTATATTTTGATT
>NZ_JBRAKS010000391.1:0-3431 GCF_052745115.1 Candidatus Jordarchaeum sp. | reverse complement strand
TGATAATCCAAGCCATACAAGAAAAATGGGAAATTTGACCAAAAAAAATAATTTGATATAGGTTTCAATATATGACACTACTGGAACCCATAAATAATTCATAATTGAAAACCATTTTTTTCTCTAAGGGATTCAAGGTGTCGAGAGATAGCTACTTCCAAAAGCACTCGAAGGAATTGTCCACCGTTCAGGAAAGTATATTTGCTGTTAAAATTCTGGCAGATTTTATTAAAGATTCCTTTGGTCCCAGCGGTATGAGTAAACTCATTGTTGATGAAAAAGGAGATCTTACCATAACTAGGGACGGGTTTACAATTACTGATAAGGTGGGGGGTGGTCACCCCGCGGTCAAGGTTATTATGGATGCCGTTAGGACCCAAGACCTGGAGTCGGGAGACGGGGCAAAAACTATAATAATTTTAACCAACGAGCTGCTAGCCCGTGCGGAGCAACTTCTCGATAAAGGAATTCATCCTACAACTATTATAAGAGGATATTCAAAGGCTTTTAAAGCGGTTTTGAATATTCTTGAACAAATCGGTATTCCAGTTGATCCCAAGGATAATGAGACGCTGAAAAAAGTAGCACTCAACGCTTTAAGGTGTAAGCTTAGTTTAGAGGAGAGTGAGTTTCTTTCGGAATTGGTCACAGAGGCGGTTTTGCATGTTTCAAAAATGGTTGGTGAAAAGTATTTTGTTGATGTTAAAAAAATTGTAATTGTGAAGAAACTGGGAGGAACGGTATCAGAAAGCGAGCTAGTTAAGGGTATAGTGTTGAATAAGGAAGCCGCACATAAGGAAATGCCTAAAAAAGTTGAAGCCTCAAAAATAGCTCTCCTTAAATGTCCCTTGGAAATCGAAAAAGGTGAATACGATACTAAAATTGTAATCGAAAAACCAAAGCAATTAAAGGATTTTCTGGAAGAGGAAGAATCGATTATTAAAAGAATGGTTGAGAAACTACTGGACCTGGGTGTGAATGTAGTTTTTTCCGAGAAAGGAATAGATGATCTGGCTAAATACTATTTAGCAAGTAAGGGGATTCTTGCTGCTGAGTGGATGGATAAAGCAGATATTCAAAATGCTGTCGCTGCAACTGGAGGAAAACTGGTAGCGGATATTTACGATATTAAACAAGATGATTTAGGAAGTGCTGGTATAGTTGTCGAAAAGGGATTTGGAGAAGAAAGAGTAATAGTTGTGGAAGAGTGTAAAAATCCTTTCAGTGTGACGATTCTTCTTAGGGGAGGAGCCCAAATTATTCTGGATGAGGTTGAAAGAGCGGTTCGTGACGCAATCTATGTGGAAAAGGACGTGGTTGAAAACCCAATGATACTTGTAGGTGGAGGGGCTTTAGAAGTCGAGGTTTCAAAAAGAATTATAGACCGCACCCTTGCGAGCGGAAAAGAACAATTAGCGTTAAATGCTTTTGCAGAAGCCTTAGAAGCGTTACCCTCTTTGCTTGCTAAAAATTTGGGCCTTGACATGTTAGCTAAGGCTGCTGAACTCAGGCTTAGACATGGTTCGGGAGAAATCTATGCTGGTATAGACGTGACAGATGGGGAAATTAAGAATTTAAGAAATCTTGGGGTCTACGAACCTTACCTGGTGAAAGCTGAAGCAATGAAATCCGCTCATGAAGCCGCAACAATGATTCTCAGGATAGATGATATAATCGCGGCCGAAGAATTAGGTGAAAAGGCAGAGACGCTAGAATACACGCGTCCTCTAAAGGAGATTAAAACGCGTAAGAAAGAGTTTGAAACCATCCTCAACAATATATCCGCGTTCAAGGTCATTGCTGACGCTGTAAAACCCTGTTTCGGTCCCAGAGGAAGCAGTAAACTGCTCATAGACAACATTGGCGAAGCAAAATACACCAGTGACGGAAAAATCATGCTGGGATTCATGTATCTTCAGCACCCCGCAGCAAAAATACTAGTGGAACTTACGGAGGCCCAGAGCAAATTTGTTGGCGATGGTACTAAGGCCAGTGTTATCCTCGCCGGTGAGCTTCTAAAAAATGCCGAGGAATTATTGAACCAGAAAATACATCCCACAGTGATTATTACTGGCTTCAAAAAAGCGACGAAAAAGGCTTTGGAATTATTAAATGATATGGCACTAACCGTAGACTATAAGAATTCAGAAACTATGAAAAATGTGGCTCTAACCTCTATTGCTGGAAAAATCGTTGATGGAAAAGAACTATTTGCTGAAATGGCTGTGGAAGCAATAAATAGTCTGATAGATAAGGAAAATGTTTCCGATATTGATATTAGAAAAGTTAAGATTTTGAAGGAAAAAGGGGAAGGCTTGAAAGATAGTGTGCTCTTTCCCGGAGTTGTTCTAGAAAGAGAAATTATCAGTCCTAAAATGCCAAGAAGGGTGGAACCCGCTAGGATTGCTTTGCTGGATTGTTGGTTAAGAGTTTCTCAGCAGAATTTTAGAAGAGATGTGGAGATCCGTATTGACGGTTCCGAGGCTTACCAAGCTCATTTAGAAAGTCTAAATGAATTGGCGAGGACACTTTTTAAGAAGATTGAGGATGCCGGTGCCAATGTTGTATTATGTTCAAAGATTGTTGACGATTTAGTAGCTCATTTTCTCACCGAATCCGGGATTTTAACTGTGGCTCAGCTACCAATCATGGATCTTAAAATAATATCCGAAGCAACTGGAGGGAAAATAGTAACGGACCTAAGTGATTTGAGGGAGGAGAATCTTGGAAAGGTGGAAATTGTTGAGGAGCGAAAAATTGGCGAGAGGGAACTCGTTTTCGTCAACTGTTCCGGTATAAAATGTGCCACTGCGATAATTAGAGGAGGTACTGAGGACATATTGAGCGAAGCCGAGAGAGCATTCCAAAACACGTTAAAAGTTTTGAAAGCTGTGATTACTGAAGGTAAATTGGTGGCAGGGGGCGGAGCAGTGGAAATAGAGCTTGACAAAGGAATTAAAAGATACGCGATGAATTTTTCTGGAAAAGAACAGTTAGCCATAGAAAAATACGCGAAAGCTTTGGAAACGATACCAAAAACCCTGGCTGAAAACTCTGGGCTAAATCCATTAGAAACCTTAGCTGAGCTTAGGGCGCTGCACGAAAATTCTAAAAATACTTGGATAGGCATCAGCGATAAAGGAAAACTTAACAATATGCTCGATCTAAAGGTATTAGAACCGTTAAGCATTAAAATGCAGCTAGTAAAGTCTGCATGTGAAATAGCAGAGACGATTTTAAGGATAGATAAGGTAATCCTGGAGAAAGAAAAAAAGAAATCCGATAAATTAGAAAAAGAAGTTAAGAAAAAAGAGTGAGTTTTAGAACCAACGATCAATAATCTTAACTTGAAAGAAGATTAAAATCTTCTGAATTCTTATGGGACGCCACCTTAGGTATGTATTTTTCCTAGTTTTTACTTGTCTTATGCT
>NZ_JBRAKS010000390.1:0-3433 GCF_052745115.1 Candidatus Jordarchaeum sp. | reverse complement strand
GGTGAGTATGATAATAAAATGACCTAATAACTTAAATACCGCAAAACTTTAGTAAATATTTATCACCGTGAATGACTGTAAAGGAGATGTAATACGTGAGTGAGCAAGGATTCAGAATTTTTGAAGTTGAAAAGGATCTTATCAAAGCGAATGAGGAGTTAGCAAAAAAAATTCAAAAAATTTTCCACGAAAAAAACATCAAAACATTCGATGTGGTAGGAGCAATCGGAGCGGGCAAAACCGCTATTCTAGAAACTCTGGTTGAGAGATTAAAACAAAAGTATAGGCTGGGCTTAGTTACCGCTGATGTTACTACGCAAATTGATGCGGATAGGATTAGGCGCCATGGTGTAAAATGTACTCAAATTAATACTGGTAGAGAATGTGCTTTAACAGCAAGTCTACTCCAAGATGTTTTGAACCAGATACCCCTGGACGAAATTGATGTACTCTTTGTAGAGAATGTAGGTAATCTAATCTGTCCAGCGGATTTCATAGTGGGCAGTGATAAGAGGATCGTGGTTGTAAGTATAACTGAGGGAGAACATGTAGTGATAAAACACCCTATGTTATTCAAAATGTCAGATATTGCTGTGATAAATAAAATAGATCTCCAAAACGTTATGGATGTATACCCGCAAAAGATGGTGAAAGATGCTCTGGAAATAAATCCCTCCCTTAAAGTTGTTTTGACCAGTGCAAAAACTGGTGAGGGCATAGACGAACTCATTAAAACACTTGAACTCTGATTTTTAAAATGACAAATGTTAAACACTAAAATTATTAACAAAAAGTTTAGATTTAATATAAACTCTGACATTAATTCATATTTAAACAATAAACCAGAAAAGATAAATTTAAATAAACTATGATTAAAAGTTTTTACTTCCTTGTATGAGATTGAAAGTTTTTCGGAGGGTGTTTGATGCCCATAATTTGGGTTGATTACGTTGCTCCCAAAGACGTCCTCTACTTTATGAGCATGACCGAGAGGCTGAAAAAGAGGGGCGATACTGTCATTGCCACAACTAGAAGATTCAGAGAAGTAAACGAATTAATGAAATTAAAAAACATCGAAGCCGAAATTTTAGGAAGCTATGGTGGAGGATCACTAAAGGGTAAATTGCTTGAGGGCGCAAGAAGAATAATTAAATTAACAGAGTATATTTCAGAATTTGACGTGGATGTTCTGGTTTCTTATGGTTCACCTGAAGCCACTCGGGTAGCCTTCGGACTACAAATTCCTATTGTAAATATTTATGATGCTCCACATGCGGTAAAACAAGTGCTTCTAGTTTCACGCTTGATTAACGCTCACCTTTCACCAAAATGTGTTCCCAAAAAGGAATGGCTTGACCTCGGTTTCAAACCAGAACAGTTAATCTTCTACAATGCAATAGATCCCGCTGCTTGGCTTAAAAACTTCACTCCCGATGAGAAAATCATAAAAAATTTGGAATTGAATTCCGAAAAGCGGATTGTTGTTGTTAGAGCCGAAGAAGCCTTTGCCTCATATCTGCTTGGTAAAACTTCAGATGATAATCCTCTGATAACTCCTCTAATAAATGAACTTTTAGAATTCGGAGAAGACCTTCAAATTGTTGTGCTTTGTAGATACGGGCGCCAAAAATCAAGTTTAAAAAAAATCTCTAAAAAGCTTATTATACCGGAACATGTGATAGACGCTGCTAGTCTAATTTCTAAAAGCACTCTTTTCATAGGAGGGGGAGGAACCATGTCTTGTGAGGCCGCCCTGTTAGGGGTTCCCACCCTATCTTTCTTTCCTGGAAAACTCTACTACGAAGAGCCACTTATTAAAGAAAATCTACTTTACCATCCAAAAGGAGTTGACGAGGGCAAAAAATTAATTAGAGAAATACTAGTTCGGCCACAAGAATACTTCGATAAGTTTAGAGAAAGCGCCAAACTCTTTTTAAATAGAATGGATGACCCCACAGACAAAATAATTGAGACCATTGATAAATTCATATAAAAAACGGCTACTAATCCCTTAGAGATTATGTCAATTTCTCCTTTTGCATCTCTCTCCAAAACAGTTTTTTTGAAAATTTATACCATGTGTATAACCACAGTAATACTAGTAAACCTGAAAAAACCACCTGAAGTATATCTCCTATTGAACTCCATAATCTCAGCTGACCTTGGTCAAAACTAAAAGGAAAAGTAAAATAGCTTATAATCGTCCAAAATGTTACTTGAGGTGGTTCCCAAGGAACGATTATCGCGTCTATGATTATAAATATTATAATAATTGTGACCCATACAAACAAGATTAACATCAGGATTGGAAAATACCTTCGTAATTCCATTTTTATCACCAAACCATCAGCACCGCTGTAAGAATAGCTAATAAGGCACTAACAAAGCTTAAAAAATAAAATCCCTTAACAATTTCTGGTTCACTTAGAGGGCCTCTTGCAAGGATCATGCGTACCAGTGGAATCGGGGCTTTAGGGTTATCGCTGGTTGCAATTCTACCATCTGGAAGTAGTATTGTTGCCGGATGTTTAACTAATCTATACTCCATAAACTTTCGCAAACTTGTTAACATGTAGAAAGAATTCATAATAAACGGGATTAAAGCTATAATTGTGGCTATCTCTAGCTGTCCCACAATGGCTAGAGCACCGATAGCGGCACCCACGGTTAAAGAACCAACATCTCCAGAAAAAACCTTTGCCGGATACTTATTGAATCTATAATAAGCTATCATTATCCCTAACATTATTACTGATATTATTATTCCCATCTTGGAATTTAAAAGGACAGAGCAACACAACAAGGCTCCAAAAGTTATTATAGTTGTTCCAGGCATCACCCCGTTGAGAATATCCAACATGTTTACAGTGTTCGAACAGATAGCTACGTTCACCGGGACATAAAGTGGATAAATAATGGTTAATCTCGTACGTCCAATAAAAGGGAAACGTGGGGAAGTACTATAAATCGGATAAAAAAAACCAATTATGATGAGGGGAAGTGCAGCTATAACCGTAAGAATAGTTTTGGTGTATGCCCCTAACTTTTTTAAATCGTCAATGATTCCCACCACTCCTGTAGCAGTTACTGTTAATAAGAAAGCTAAGAATCCTAGCCTCATTAAATTGTCTTCAAACAAAATGATTACAAGTGTTATACTCATTATCACGCTCACTAAAATCGCAAGGCCACCCATCTCTGGAATCTCAGGTTTATCAAGCTTATGCACATCAATCCCAGTGATTTTAAACTCTTTCATCTTACGCATAACATAAAGAACAAAAAAATTGCATACCAAAAACGAAAAAAAGAATGCTATAATAATAAAAAATATCTCAATTGCTTTAAGATTGATCATTCTATCGCCTTCCTTATATTTTCTGTAGAAATCATAGACATTTGTCACCCCCCTCTTTAAATTTCTTTTCCGAGT
>NZ_JBRAKS010000389.1:0-3439 GCF_052745115.1 Candidatus Jordarchaeum sp. | reverse complement strand
TTCCGGGTAGTCCGGGCTCTATTTTTCCTCTTAGCCGGTAATCTGCTTCTAGGGGTGTGGTGAGAATTTCTAATTGTTCGTTAAATTTAAATGCTTCAAAAACGAGTTTTGACATGTGGGCTTCACCACCGTTGGGATGGTTTCGAGTACAATTATTCTTTTCGAACTATCCCAACAACCCACATACTTAAGGCGCCTTCTCACTGGCAATTATCGTAAAATTTATATAGAAGTGCTATAACACTGTCCCGCAACAAAAACCAAATAATTCTAACGCAAAATAACAAAAAACAGAGGAGGAAAAAACATGTCAGCACAGTTAGGCGGCACTCCTGTATTAATATTAAAAGAAGGTTCAGAAAGGACCATGGGTCGTGACGCTCAAAGAACAAATATTATGGCAGCCAAAGTAATAGCAGAGGCAGTTAGAACTTCCCTGGGCCCATTAGGCATGGACAAAATGCTTGTAGACAGCTTCGGCGACGTGGTTATAACAAATGATGGAGCAACAATTCTAAAAGAAATTGACGTGCAGCACCCCGCTGCAAAAATGATGGTAAACATAGCAAAAACCCAGGACGACGAGGTCGGAGATGGAACCACGACAGCTGTAGTGCTTGGCGGTGAGCTTCTTAAAAACGCAGAAATTTTGTTAGATCAAGATATACACCCAACTGTTATTATTGAGGGCTATCGAAAAGCTACTGAGAAGGCTTTACAAGTTATCGATGAGATTTCGACTGAGACTTCGGTTGATGACGAGGATATGTTGAAAAAAGTTGCAGTAATTTCTATGAGTAGTAAGGTGGTTGCAGGTTCTCGTGAATATCTTGCTGATATTGCTGTTAAAGCAGTGAGGATGGTTGCAGAACAGGTTGATGGTAAGTGGACCGCAGATATTGACAATGTTAAGGTTGATAAGAAGGAAGGAGAAAGCTTAGAGAGCACATTGTTGGTCAATGGTATTATTCTGGATAAAGAGATTGTCCACCCCGGTATGCCTAAAAGAGTGGAGAAGGCAAAGATTGCGCTGTTGTCTACTCCACTGGAGATTGAGAAAACAGAGTTCGATGCTAAAATTAATATCACAAATCCAGAGCAGATGAAAGCCTTTCTCGACCAAGAGGAAAGAATGATCAGAAATATGACGGACAAGGTTATCAGCGTTGGAGCTAATGTGGTTCTCCTTCAGAAGGGCATTGATGATATTGCTCAGCACTATCTTGCTAAGGCGGGTATTCTTGCGGTTAGACGTATTAAGAAGTCGGACATGGAGAAGCTGGCTAGAGCCACTGGCGGAGAAATAATTACTAACATTGAGGACTTTACTGCTGAGGATCTAGGTAAGGCTGAAGTGGTCTATGGAAAGAAGATTGGTGACGATGATATGGTGTTTATCGAGGGTTGCAAGAATCCCAAGTCAGTTAGCATCCTAGTTCGAGGCGGCACTGAACTAATTGTGGATGAGGCGGAGCGAGCCCTCCACGACGCCTTGTCTGTGGTTCGCGATGTAATTGAAGATGGTAAGGTTGTTCCTGGTGGCGGTGCTCCCGAGATGGAGGTGGCAAAGAGACTGAAGGAGTATGCGGATACTCTAAGTGGTCGTGAGCAACTTGCTGTGAAACAGTTCGCTGAGGCTATGGAAGTGGTTCCGAAAACTCTATCTGAGAACGCGGGTCTAGATCAGTTAGATATTCTGGTTGAGTTAAGGGCGAAACATGTTAAACCTGAGGACTACGTGTACGGTGTCGATGTTTATACTGGTAAGATTCAGGACATGACCAAGATGAACGTTTGGGAACCCGCGGCGGTTAAGAGGCAGGCAATTAAGTCTGCGAGTGAAGCAGCCCAGATGATTCTTAAGATAGACGATGTCATCGCCGCATCCAGCAAAGGTTTGGGCGGAGGTCCCGGCGCACCCCCGGGTGGCGGTGAGGAAGGCGAGTTTGGCGAAGACTAGGACTGTTTAGCCCTAAAACACAGAAAAGACTTAAAAGGGAAAACGATTATTCAGTGTACACTGCATTTCACTCCCTTTTATTTCATTAATGATGTGGGGGCTCCTATTATAGAGCAAATAGAAATCAGAATCGGACCGCCTAGACTCACCAAGTATGAAAAGTCAAGAATCATAAGTACCAGGGCCTTACAGATTACCATGGGGGCGCCGATATTGATTGACATTCACAAATTGACAGACTCCATCGTTATCGCTACCGCTGAATTGGAAGCGGGTATACTACCATTAGTTATCCGCCGCACTCTGCCTAATGGCCAGTTTCAAGATATTCCCCTAAGAATGCTTCTGCAGAGAGATTAGTTTTCCTGCATCTCTTTTTATTTTTAATTGGCGGTGTATGAAACGACGAGTGTTCACCCTCTTAAGGATGGTTCAGCTGTTAGGATTCGTGAGGCTACTCCAAAGGATTTAGTGGATATATGGAGAATTTTCCGTTCAGTTACTGAGGAGAAAAAGTGGATTCCTGTACTTTTTGTTGATGATGGAGAGTTTGAGAGATTATCTTGGTTTTCTCACCATAAAAGCGTAGGAAGCGTTATTTTAGTAGCTGAGATTGAGAAAAAAGTTGTGGGGCACTGTCTAGTTGAACGCGACGAGTGGGATGCTGCGGCACACGTAGGTAATCTCGGTATAATGGTTAACGTCGAGCATAGGGGGAGAGGAGTGGGAAGCGCTATGATAAAAGAAGCTATTATTAGGGCGCGCGAAAAAGGTTTTGAAAAAATTTGTTTGAGCACGTTTAACACTAACCTAAGTGCAATAAGACTTTACAAAAAACATAATTTCCAGATAATAGGTGTAAGAAGACGCCAGTTTAAAATGGAAGAGGAGTACAAAGACGAAGTATTAATGGAACTAATACTTGACAATTAAAAAATTTGACTTTTATGTTATATTTTTCTGAGGGCGCCCTCATATAGATTTATTATCTCGGCCTGTAATTCTTCAGCTATTTTCTGCCAACGCTTCTCAGCTTCCTCCCTGTTTCCAGAGGAAAGAGCCTTTGCTGTTTTCGCCAATTCCAAATGCTTATCTCCTAAATTTCCCAATTTACAGGCATTTAGAGCCTCATCCGCGAAATATTTTGCTTGAGGAATATCATCACTGATAATCGAGGTGAATGAGGCTAAAGAGAAGTAGTCAGCAGCCTTGACATAGTTCTCAACCCTTAATGCACCTTCTGCATGTTCCCTGTAATATCGCATCCATTGATCCAATTTAGACATACCATCACCCATATATTCAAACTAAATACTTATTTTTTGAATTTTTTGATTCTAATCGAATTATTACAGAGAAATTATTTAAATAATAAATAATTAAAATGTAGCAGTCAGACAAACAAACAAACTAAAACAGTTCCACTTGTAGAAGTTAGGGACATTTGTCACCCCTTGCTGTTAATTGGTAGGATGTCCT
>NZ_JBRAKS010000388.1:0-3477 GCF_052745115.1 Candidatus Jordarchaeum sp. | reverse complement strand
TAGTACCACATAGCCATATATGGTATTATTTAGTATTAAATCTTCCTACTGTTGTGAACCCCTTATATGGCGGGGAAAGTGTAAACTTTTACACCTATTGAGGCAACTATACCGTGACTAGGAAATAGCGATTCCGGAATCAGTCTAAAAGGAGGCGGTGATAATCGGACTCGAAAAGGACTACGAAAACGCCCAAACAATCAAGAAAACCCTTCAATGAGGAAGGGATAAAAGTTCACAGGGTGGGCAAAAGATTCAAAAAGTCTTTGAAGACTGGTACTTTTTTGAAAGTAGATGTATGTTTCAAACATAGCTTCTGATATGCTGGTTCTGCACTGTTAGAAGACTCGAGTGTATGAATTCTTTTTGAACTATTCAACAGACCCACAGTACTTAGAACACCTCGTGGGAAAGGCTGGGAAGAATGTCCTCTGGACATTCGGAGGGGAAAACACTGTAACCAGCATGAACCTCTCCGCTCTTATGTAGGCGTTCAAGTGTCTCCGCTCAACTGGTGGTGGCGAGAGCGTGATTAAGCAGCGTTTAAGTCGTGGTCTGCTTTTGGAAGGAAACCTTTGCTTTGCCCAGCAGTGGCTCCTTTTACTGGATTCTTGTTCCAAATTTGTTTTTCTTTTTCTCTCTTGTTGGCTAGTTGTATTCTGTGCATCTGCTGTATTCTATTCCTTGTTTTGTTGATTTTACCTGCCAAATCATTGCTTCTAGGATGTCTCTAATGCTGAAATAGTCATAATGTGGCGGAATTTCTGAGCATAGTTCTACTATGGGTTTTACTATGTTTGGCTTCATAGTTATGGCTAAGATTTTTCCGAGAGTATCCACTATAAGAAGGATTTTTGCTATTTTGTCTAACTGTTGGGTGTTGAGTTCGTCAGGGTAAAGGGGCGCTACAAGTTTTCTAGCTATTTCCTTGGTGGATTCCACAACTTCTAGGACATTCTTTTCATATTTTCCTCCCTGCAACACACGGGTATACAGAATTTCAGCTAGTAGAGCTAGTTTCTCTAATGAGGTGGGGTAGCTTCCTATTTTTTCCTCCATTTCCTCTAGAACATCCATATTCCCTGTCACACTACAGACCCATATTAGGTCTCTGAGCGTAGACATCACGTATTCGGGCGGATGCCAGCCTTTACCCCTACCTCGAGACCTTTTCGACCCGCCCCCAGCCTGGTCTAGCAGCATAAATAGTTTGTCAAGGTTTATTTTTCTATTCTGACTCCACAGGTCAATAAGTACTTCCTCAAAAACACTTGAAGAATCGGTAATGTCCAGTCCGAAGTCCGTAAAATCTACTTTGGATATCGATTCAAGCATGTCCGGCTGTTTCGAGTACAACCGCATAGCATGAAGCATAAATTCTGACATATGCTTAAACTTATCAAGTTTGAAATGCTTAGCTCCCACTACACTGTCGACTTCTTTTTCCCAAAAGTCGAAAACTGTCTCAATGAGCTCTGGATTTGAAAGAGCATATCTATTGGCGCTGAGCAAACTTCCAAGTGAGTAGTATAGATTGGAGAGGTCGCCGCCCTTCAGCCGACTCTTCAGAAAGTTGAAAAGGTCGAAGTATAATGTTTGCAGTCGAAGACCCCCCTCCATCTTCATACAATCACCGATTCTATTAAGCACAGTTAGAAGAAGTTCTCCCCTCTCTTTAATATATGGGCCCTTACCATAACTTGAATAGTTCTCCTTTATCCCCTGCACTATCCCCCGGAACATTTCCACACATGAGTCGACGCTGATTAGCATTTTTAGAGACGCTATCTTCGCTTTAAGGAGAAGCATATTTTCCAGTGGAAAATTAGGGTACCCCTCCAATTTCCTGAATATTCTCTCAGCTCTACGCCTACTCCGCCTACCATAGAGTATATTCGCCTCAGCAACATGTATCATAACTTTTGACCAAAAGAGACTATCCTCACCACGCATCCTCTCCTCCTCAAACTTTTCCAACATATTCAACGCCCCCCTAATCCTCGGATCCCTCACCCCCAGTAGAACAATTAACAGCACAAATAATGAACATATTATAAATCCGGAATCCTCCTCTTCAGCGTAGCCCCCAACTTCCTCCAACAGCCTGCTTACAACCGCCACCCCAACACCCACCGACAGATTACCTCTAACAGCAGAAACTATCAAGTTATAAATCCTACCGGGAGCAGTTTCCTCAAAAATTCCAGTTTCAAACGACACCGGGGGAACCCTATCCACCAAAATTTTAATCATTGCCATTCGGTCCAGAAGAAGATTGGTTATGTTGAACTCCTTTAGGAATTCATCTGTAGGCTTAAGGAGGAAGTCTCTTTTTCCAGCGGTTTCAACCTCTTCTATCTCAATGTAGCCCCTTTCTTCCATCTCCCTAAAAAAGTCCAGTATCTCCCGCATCGAAGAATTCGACACTAGTCCCATAAGCTCATTCTCAACCTCACTCAGCGCACACGCCCTTCTCTTCACCGCATACACCATCATAAAAATTTCCAAGCCCAGAAGCTGAATATAGGAAGGAGTTAAACCCATCCTCAAAAACTTGTCCTCACGAGGAAAAAACAATCATCACACCCTATTTCCATCTACAACTAAGCATATAAAAAGTTTACCAGTACAAGTTTGGAGACCCCACACTAACACTACAACAATGGCTTTACATTTCTCAGTGCTTCACAGGACACTTCCACATCCCCCCCTTTTTTAAAAGGTTTCCAAAAATTCTTATAGGAGAACACCCCTCAACAGCTCCACCAGGCAAACCATCATTGCAACACTAATTCCCCTTCCCCCTAATCCCTTCAGCACAAAAACAAGATTCACACCAACCCATCCCCCCTTTTTTTAGCACCCCTCCCTGCAAACCCACATACACTAAAGTGTGGAGCATAAATAGAAAAAAAACAAGAAAAAAATAGAACACCATCCCCCTCCCCACCCTTCTGGATAAACAGCTAACAAGTGAAAAAAATGAAAAACACAGTTCTAGATAAATGGTGCAGCCAACAAAACAAAGAAGTAAAACATTATTGCCAAGTCTGCGGCATCTGCATCCACGAGGAAGAGATACAAAACAGTGAAGCAGAACAGCATTTTTGCACGAAGCACAAAGAACTAAGCCTCCCCAACACACTACTAATGGATGACCAACTATTCAAAGCCGTTTTCAAAACAATACAAAAAATCCTAAAAAGAGACAACACCAACGAATTAACATTCGAGGTGGGCAGAGAAGGAGCACGGTTCCGATACATGGACCCATCACACGTAAGCCTCACAGAAATCCAACTGTACACCAAAGCATTCAAAACACTCAACATCGATTTCCACACCCCAAAAACTCTCACAATAAATGCGGATGAACTGGAAAAAATACTCCCAAAAGTAGAAGAACAGGATGAAGTCCTAATACGTTTCGATGAGCACAATATCCAACTATCACTCCTAGGAAAAAGCTACGCTTAT
>NZ_JBRAKS010000387.1:0-3501 GCF_052745115.1 Candidatus Jordarchaeum sp. | reverse complement strand
CTAGTGGGAGGCGAGCCCATGGGACTAATGCTGAGAGTTCCCATGCTTTTCCCATATATTCCTTTCACGTTTCTCAACCTTTTTTCTTCAAAAAATCTTTACCTTCTCATTCTACCAGCCGTGCTCTTTGCGGTATGTGTGGCGATTCTTTTATTTGGGCAAATCCGGGAGAAAATTGACTCACTCTCGACGAGGCCCCTAAGTAGCACGCACTTTAAGACTCTGAGATCCATGAGATTAAATGACCTAATATTACTGCCGCTGCTAGCATTTCTGTTAGCATCCTTCTTCCAAACTCAGACACTTCAAACCGAGTTTCCACACTACCCAATTCTCGCCACCTTCGCCCGAGTTTATCCTGATAATGCAATATTTCTATTCGTTTTTTACATCCTTTATTTCCCATACTGGCTACTCATGTTGAATATCGTAAACCGTGCGGTGGATCGATTAGCTGAGCAATGCATAATTGTTCTGGCCAAAAAGTGGCAAAAACAGAAACCCATAATTTCATTCGAGAAAGTCATGAAAATATTTGGACTCGAATCCATAAACAAAAGTCAATTCAAACGTGTACTCCTCAGAGCCGCCGAAATAGCTGAACAAGATGGTACTATTTATTTCGGAATCAAAGACAATTATCTCTATTTAGAGGACATTTTGACACAATTAGCAAAAGATGAGATAAAGAAGCGAGGAGAAGCTGACATAAATGAAATCGCATCGAAACTTCAAGTAAAGCCGAGTCTGCTTAGAAAAATCTATCAGAAGCTAAAAAGAGAAGAACTCCTGAGAAACGTGAAGATCACCAAGGAAAAAATAATATCCTATGAAAAAATAAAAATCATAAATTAAGATAGGGTGAAAAATTTTGGAATTCGCTTTCCCTTATAGAAGAATGATTTTATCTCTGTACTTCCTTGGTTTATTGACCTACTTTCTTGGAAGTTCTACTGGATTCTGCCAATTATACTTATTATATCTCCTTTATTCCTTTGAATCGACTTCTTATTATCTGGCCCCTATTTTAATTTTTGAATTTTATCCTAGGTTTGTTCTAATAATGTCAACTGCAGAGCCGTTAATATTTTATGAAAAGTTCTCCATCATAAGCACCATATTTAGTGTTGCTGCGTTTACTGCTATTCTTTTCACATTTTTTAATAAAACCATGTTGGCTCTAATTATCTCCATTTTAGCCTCCTTAACCCTAATCACTCATTACGGCTTGATAGGGTATCTAATGGGTTTTGAGCCCACGGGATTTGAAATTAGTATTACTTATGGTATTCCTAGTCCGCAATATTATTTTTATCTAGGTTTTTTTATCAAAAACTTGCTATCAATACTTTTAGCGACTACAATGTATGTAATCGGTATGAATTTACTGTTCTTCAAAGTTTTTCAACAGAAAGTTGAACTAATATCACTTATTCCAGGTATCAGAGAAAAATTTCAGAAATTCAAATCCATTCATAGAGCAACAATTGTTCCTTTCGTAATGATACATTTAGTGGTAGCTTTGCATGGCTTAGATTATTGGCTGATTTCCCAAGAGTTTCCGTATTACAACCCAACTGCTCTAAATGGATTCGTGCTCGTCCCATATGCTTTTATTTTTTATTTCATTTTAATCTCTATTCCAGCAATTCTTGAAGAGAAAGCATACAGGCAGTCTAGACAAATATTGGCTGAAGTCATCACACCATTGCTAGAAAAGGAATTGGTGAATAACAAGCCTCTAATCCAAATCTGGAACTTTAAGAATGAACTTGGACTTGAGTCCGTGGATAGGAAAGATTTTAGATTAGTTTTAAAAAATTCTTTGAAAATGATTGAAATGAAAGAAAATATTCACTTTGGATTTTTAATAAATTATTTCTACATTGTAGAACCTTTAGTTGATATAGCTAGGGAAAAAATTGGTCGGGATGGTCAAGCAGATATTGAGGAAATCGCAAATGAAATAACTGTGCATTGGGCAAATCTTAAAGAGGCTTATAAAAAAATAAAGAAGGAGAAACTATTTGAAAACGTGAAAATAGTTAGAGGAAAAATTTTACCAATTTATCATGGGACGAGCATTTAACAATGTTGAATTTTTAAAGATTGTCAGAACTACTTTTTTTCTAGTCTAAAATCAGTGATGTCTAAATAGATGAAATTTTCTCGTGATGTCTTTTGGGTTCTAGTAATCTCGACTCTTTTTTTGAATATTGGACCGTCGTAAACGAAAGTATGATACTCGCCCATCTCGCCGAGCACATCAATATTCTTTTCGTTCTTAAGCTCCAAAATTTCGTTCAAAAAATCCTCATCCAGTTTGCGGCCCAGCCACTCATCTCCCATAAATTCTTTTTTTACCATTATTACAAGGGCCTCAAACCCAAGTCCAATAAATTCTTTGAACAAATCCACGGGATCAGCGTCGAAGAGTGGAGATAGACCCCTAATTCCAAGTTCTTTACAAACGCGCTCAGTCCATTTCTTATGTTCTTCAATCCACACATCGCCAAAAATGCAGCCATCAACACCTTTTGCCTTCAACTCGTTTACCAGTTCTTTAAATCCCCGCTCGTAAGTTTCCCAAGTAACCTCTCTCATAACGATAGGAATTTCTAGGGCTTCGGACTGAGCCTCTAACAGTTCCACTTTGATTGCATGCGACATAGATCTTCCTATGCTTGAGACGAAACTCATCAGATAGGAAACAGTAACGCCCTGACTAAGAGCCTTGTAAAGGGAAAGAGTACTTTCTTTTCCACCGCTCCAAGAAACGACAAACTTTGATAACTCGATCACCATCTAAAATAACTCAGTAATTGCATTTAGGAAAGGCTTATATCCATTTTTCTTAACATAATTTTAAACATTTTTTTCTAAGGAAATATGAATATTTAATTTTAGTTTGAGGTTGTTGAGTTTGAGTGAGAAAATGCCAACATTGAGCAGTATCGAGATTTTAAACTCCACGGTTAACCGGAGATATTCCCGATTCTTCCTTAAACGGTCTTCCGGCTTCTGTAAAAAGGATGGTAAGACAAGAATAGAAGTGGCACTGGAGCTATACGCAGGTGCCAGAGACAAGGCCTGTTTCACCTGTTCCCACATTATTCGCCCAATGGTCGAGTGGCACATCAAGAATGGAGTGAAATCATTCGGGCTCAGCGAGGATCTTGTCCAACAATTATTGCAGGACGGAAATTGGAGAAGAGGTGTGGCCAGTGTATTGCGGGGGGTAGCAAGGTTTGGTGTGAATCGCACATTTGTTCCGGGAGCATTCTTCTTAGTGGTTTGGAACTACACGTGGCTCTGTAACTTGAAGTGTAAGCACTGCTACGCCACAGCGGGAAAAGCACGCCCAGACGAGCTAAACTTCAATGAAGCAATAGAAACTGTGGAAAAGCTGGCTGACGCCGGAGTATTAATAATTGCTTTCTCAGGTGGAGAACCGTTGTCCGAAACTTACCCATCTAGGACACTTCCAGATGGTGTTCGGTT
>NZ_JBRAKS010000386.1:0-3503 GCF_052745115.1 Candidatus Jordarchaeum sp. | reverse complement strand
CATCCTACCAATTAACAGCAAGGGGTGACAAATGTCCCTAACTTCTACAATCTCTATTAACAAGTAATGAGAAGTTGTATTTAGATATATATAAGTCATTATAAATAATTTTGAATATTAATTTTAATATTATTGGATATTGTTGCAATATTTATTCAAAATCATCTATCTTTATAGTTTATAAAGAGAGATTAAAGAACTATGTATTTTTTATTTATCTATCATAAAATACTACTGAAAATAGTAAGTTTTTTTAATGAGAACGTACAAATATATATTAACGTCATAAATTGCTAGCATTTAGATCAATTGGAGGACGCGTGAACCCGAAAACGATGGTGATTAAAATGATTTTAACAGCTGTTAAAAAAGTGGGAGGAGACGGTCTTTTTGCATCTATAATTGAAGAAATTGGCGGTGAAAACGCGGTAAAAGTTGCTAATGCTTTATCTGATAAAGATGAAGCTACGGATGAGGAGATTGCGGAAAAAACTGAAATGCGTTTAAATGCTGTGAGAAAAGTTTTGTATAGGTTATACGAGAATCGACTTGCGTCATATAGAAGAACCAGAGACACTAGAACAGGTTGGTTCATTTACTTCTGGAAACTGAATCCGGAAAAATTGAGAAATCTCATAATTTCTAGAAAATGTATGGTATGTCAAAGACTTAAAGAAAGGCTTGAATATGAAAGAGGAAATATGATCTTTCATTGTGGCGATGCTAATTGTGAGCAGCTAACTTTTGATATCGCGATGGATGCTTCATTTAAATGCCCCAATTGTTCCAAAACCCTAATATTTGTTAGAAATGACAAGTCAATTGAACTTCTTGAGAATAAAATTGAAGAATTAGAAAATGAATTAAGGGATCTGAAATTTTGAGATCTTCTCCATTTACAAGAGAATTAATTATATTATGATAGTCTTTAATTGCACAGAGTAGGTCTGAATACGTTCTATTTTTTTAAAGAATAATTGTTTGTAAGGTTTAAAGATACAGGAAAATGTCCTCATAATAATTGATTTATGTATAATGTCTATATTGTGAATTTTAAATAGCACGGTATCATTTGATTTGGCAAAATTTAAGAATAAATTAATCTTTTTAATTATAACTTATGTTTCAAATTTAAATTAGGCTATGATAAAATACGATTAAAAACGTTATTTCTATAAAGCGATTTAGGTGCTGAGGACATATGATCCATATTCGTTCTGAAGAACCTGAGGACTATTCTGAAATTTCTGAAATGCATAGTCTTGCTTTTGAACAGGATAATGAGGCTCGGCTGGTTGAAGTCTTACGATCATCACCCGACTTTATCCACGAACTATCTCTTGTGGCGGTTCTAAATGGTTTGATTGTTGGGCATATTTTGTTCAGCAAGATAATAATCCAGTCTGAAAATCGTAGGGTTTCTGCACTTGCACTTGCACCCATGGCAGTTCGACCAAAGTATCAAAACAGTGGAATTAGGTCTCAGTTAGTTATAAAAGGTATCAAAGAATGTAGGAGTCTGGGCTATGGAATTGTAATAGTTATAGGGCACCCTGATTATTATCCACGTTTTGGATTCAAGCCTGCACGTGCGCTTGGAGTAAAAACTTCTTTCGATGTTCCAGATCAAGCATTTTTAATTCGTGAGGTCATACCTAGTGCTTTAGATAGTGTTAGCGGAACTGTGGTGTATCCGTCTTCTTTTGATATTGCCTTGTAGTGATGCCAAATTTAGATTAGACCTTAGGCGTAATTAATACTTCCGGAATTTTTTTCCGTTTTCAATCGTCTTTTATCACAGTTTTTGCATTTTTCGGTAGGGTTTCTGAAGGATTTTAAACTTTTTCGCACCATTTCTGAATTAAAAATAATTACACCTAAGGTGTATTTTTAATTTTCATATTTAACCAAATTGATTGTAGATAATTCGATTCAGGATACAAATTAACTTACAATAATATTTTTTAGAACCAATTAAGTGATGAAAAACTTCAAAAGAAACTGCATATTTTTAAACCTATGAAGCAAGTGTTTTTAATTCCTGAAAAAATTTACGGCCCACAAATAGAGTTAGCATTCCATTCAATAAGAAGCAGTATTAGAAATGAAATTTCTGAACTGAAGATTAAAATGTTAAATATAGATATTAACGAGAGGGGATGGATTCAACTAACTTTGGAGGGAGAAGATGCGGAGGCGGCTAAAAACTTTCTAAATTACGAATTTGGTTCAACTTATGGAATGAGTGACCTGCATCAAGGTTTGATTTGTAGAGGCAAACTTGTTGAGCCAACTAAGTTTGGGTATGGTGTTTATGTCGATATTGGTTTGGATTCCAATAAAAAAGACGTGTTTATTCCTCTTTTCAAATTAAGAGAACAGTTGTTGAATAATCTTCGGAGAACCCTACGTAAGATTATTACTAATTTTGCTCTTATTGAAAATTTCCCTCTTGAATTAGAAATAATAAAAGTCGATAAGGAAACTAATAATATTAAAGCAAAGTTAAGCGATAATCAAGTATCTATCTTTAAAAAATGGATAAATAGTGCATTGGATAGGATTATAATTTGTGGTTCCACACGTCAACAGATAAGGAAAGCGATTATTAAATCTGGCCATTTACAGGATATACTTTCCATTGAACGTTTGGGTCTCTTAGAACAGGCTGTGGTATGTAAATACAATACTGAAGCCCCAGGATTAATCTCAGAAATTGGAAAATTTCTTCCAAATATACCGATGAAAGGCTTTATACCCAAAAATATTAAATCACTTATGAGTTAATCAACAAAAATCTTTTAAAAAAGACTATTTACAAATTTTATGCATATAACTTTAATTAATCGGATATACACTACAAAACATAAGGACACCCATCTTCCAATGAAGAATTTCCTGCTCCTCTCAATTCTCATTTTAAAAATATTTTATCTCGACAATGTTAAATTAGATTAGTTTTCGTTTCCAGCATTACTAAAAGCAGCAGAAAAAGCCATTTTTCCTCACGTGAAAGGGGAAAAATCAGGGAAAAGAATAGCGATAAAACAAATTTAACATTGTCAAGTTATTTGCCATGGAAATCGTTTTCATAATTTGTCTAAAGAGCGAAGCTTATGTAGGTTTATTTTGAAGTTTTCTTATGTTATTTCATAAACTTTATTTAAGAAAATAAATCCCACTTTCCGCATCCTTCACGAATATTTTTGAGGTTTTTCGTTTTTTCCAATTACTGCTTGTTTTCCTTGCTTGGATTCAAAAACCTTTCAGAAAAATTTGTCCCGGAAAAGGCTTTCCCGTGTTTAATCCCCTCTCCCAGTTTTTAACCTGTTGTGGTGGCCGGTTGGAGACCGCGGTTCCCCTCCTATTTTTAACACCACTGTGTAGAAAAATGGGGCCAGGGACGCAGAAGCCGGCAACCCCTGGAGTCATCACACAAAATAAGCCCCACTCTTTTGATGGTTTTGCTCAAAAACGCGGAGGCTTCTCCCCCCCACAGGCTT
>NZ_JBRAKS010000385.1:0-3507 GCF_052745115.1 Candidatus Jordarchaeum sp. | reverse complement strand
ATTTAATAGTTCCAATATAAACCGTTTCTAAATAAGTTAGAAAGCTGGCCTTTTTGTCACAATATAATTTATTTTAGGTTTTTCATACAAAAATTATCATTGATGAAGTTTAACGTCCATAAAGGGATTCAAGAGAGATTTTAGCTATAGTCACATAGTAAGAAGAAAAATAACCATTAAAATTTTTTGTACCATTTTTCATACAACTCTTCATAATTAATCTAATGAAAGTGTCAAATTCTATAAATTATTTTTTATTATATCTTCTGATTAAGGTATTTTTTAGACTAATTAAAAATTCAAAAAATTGAGGTTTATGATTATTCAATCTAAGGGTTGAATAATCTATTTCTAGCATTAGAAGTCCAGAAGTATTATTTATATGCGTATGAAAAACTGATTTCATTCTTTTCTTTAGGACCGAGAGTTATCAACCATATGAAGTTTCCTTCAAAATCCTTTTTCGGGTTGTGTGTTGCATTCATTATTTCTGGATGCGCATTCTCAGGGGCTTTATCGTTTATCCATAGAATTACTGGTTCGGATCTTAAGTTTTCCACTTTAAATTTTGTAAAATACTTTCTTACGAATTCTCCATTTGGCTCTTCCTTATTGGATTCAATTTTTTCTTGCTCTTTTTTCACATTCACATCAGAGGTGTGTCCAATCTTGATTCTTGCTTCTTCGCTTATTGGTGTAAATTCAATTCTTCCTTCACTTGTGAATTGCGCCTTTTCCCAATATACTACAGATCCAGGACCCCAGGCTAGATCCTGATTATTCATAATTTTCAGAAAGAGAATGGGTCTTGATTCGGATGTGTTCCAAAAATATTCGCGAGTACCCTCTACTGTTTCTTGTATTATGGGAACTAAAACAGAGGACATTTTAGGTATAGTTAAAGGCTCTGAGATATGGTACCTATACGAGAATGTTTTTTGGCCCGCTACCATGTTTTCCCCAGAATTTACTTCTGTATTGTTAAAGTTATATTTAACAATCTGAATCTTTGATTCGGGAGCTGATCCTACTTCCAAACCAACTGAAACCTCTTTCCAATCATCCTCAGTGGGGTTCCTAATAACACCCCAACCGTAAAGGATGAATTTTCCGTTCAGTTCGTGTATATGATATATCATGTCCCATTTTTCTAGTTTTTCCAAATATCTAATAGTTATATCATGAGTTTCTTTCCCGTCTTTACCGGGGTCTAATTCCCAGCCTATGGTTGCCTCTGTTTTGTTTGATGTTTGGCTTTGGCGTATTTTTTTAATAACATTTTTATTCGGAATAAGTTGATCCACGTCTTTTACTGGTATTCGGATAATTTTGTTTTCTTCATTTAATAAAACCAGTTCATCGCTTCTTTCTATGGAATCGTTAGTAATTATCAAATGACCGTTGGTTTCATAGCCCAAGACACATCCTGTAATTTCTTCCCCGCCACTGGTTATTACTACGGTTTCTTCGTTAATGGAACCTTCTATAATACTGGAGAAAGCCTTGTTTGGACTTATTCTAAATCTGTCTTCTACAACTTCGAATCCGTTTTCTGGGAGTTCATACTGGATTTTTTTCACCGCTCCTCCATCTGCATCGATAACCAGTATTGTTCTTAAAACGTTGTTTAAATCATTCAAATCAAAATTAAGGGTGTAGAGGATTCCTTCTTTTACCGGAACAGATCCCTGTCTTTCTATTATTGAGATTCCGTTTGAGTATAAAGTTACATGCTTGACTGGAATTTTTTTAGATACATCCATAAAGATCTTCTCCAAGATTTTTACTTTCCGGATAATGTGTCGTTAAATAATTGTGCGGGATAGTTTTATAATAGCAAAAACTTTTTTATTGAATGGTTTTCGAGGTTTCATTGTTTTTCTTGTTTAATTCTCTTTGTAATCTCTTTGTAATATCTGCTCAATACACAAAATATCTTTACTTACATTTTATTTAATATATTAAAATTTTTAATATATTATTATATTTTAATTAAATAAATAATAATATATATTATTAGAGAGGAGGTAAATGTGGATACAGATTCATTTTTAAGTTTTTAATTCGTTAATATTTATTTGGAGGAAGTGAGCTAATGAGCGAAAAACAGTCGGCAATCAAAGATATTCTCACCAAAATTATTAAGGACACGATTCAGGAAACTGTGGAACCCCCTATACGCACCATGATAAAAAGTATACAGATGATCCGTGACCGACTCAATGAGCTTGAGGCTTCGGTTGAAAATGTAATCACCGATCAGGGTGTTAAAATCGATAAACTTGGGGAAGAACTCAATATTCTCTATTCAACAGTGAAAAATCTAAAAGAAAGGTCACAAGAAACTCCAAATTTGCCCAATACAACCGTTACACAAGAAAAGAAACCCGAAATAGAGGTTAATTCTGCAGAGGCTCAGTCTGTTAAAACTGTTAATAGTGCTATCTCAAAAGTAGAAACTCCAACTACTGAGTCTATAGAAAAAGTTACAAAAAGAAAAATAACAGAAGAGAAGATTAGAGCATTGTTCAATAAATTAGAACAAGGTTTACCTTCACCCGAGGAGAAAACAGAAGCCGAAACAATTACCGAAAAATTGTCTGAGGAAGCCGATACAGAAGAAATTTCTCCTCTCCCGATGCAAAAAATTGATAAACCCGCCTTTAAAGAATCTATAAAATCTACAGATACCTCATTAACTTTGGAAGAAGAACCATCAGATGTATCCGTAGAGGAACAAGAAAAAGAGTTAATATTTGAAGAAGAGGTTCCTGCAATTCCTATGACTGATAGCGAGGAATTATCCTCGGTTGAAATTTCGACATCCGAATTAAGAACTGTTCTTGACGATTTAACTGCCGAACTAAGTGAACTTGAGATTCAAAGATCTGATTTCGAAAGAAAACTCGGAGATCTTGCATTTGATCGGATGCGTGGTCTCATAACCGAGGAAGAATATAGGTTAAAAACTCAGGAACTTAGACAAAACTTGGAGAATATATCTAAAAGAATAGATCAAATTATGGAGAGGATGAGATCCTAAAAATTCTGGAATTTAATTAAATAAATTATTTATAAGAATATTTTTAAATTTATAATATTATTGAATTATTTTCTAGGCTGAAGATTTATAAATGGGGATTAGGATTAAAGGCTTAAAAATAAAGTAGATGATAGGGGTCGGTGGAAACTAATGGCTAGAGAGTTTAAAGATGTTTGGGAGTACTACTATACTACGAGCATGGGCAAAGAGGGGGAACAAATTATAGTTATTCACGCTACTGCATCAGTAAAAAATTTGGTTAAATTGGGATTGAAAGATTCAGCTAAAATTAAGAAACTTTGGCTAGACGTTATAAAGCAGGTGCCTTTCTTTAGTGATAACGCTGTTAGCACAAATTTCGAGATAAATGTTGAAGGAGATAATGCTGAAGCAATCATTACTATAACACAAATGTAGAAATCATAGACATTTGTCACCCCCCTCTTTAAATTTCTTTTCCGAGT
>NZ_JBRAKS010000384.1:0-3531 GCF_052745115.1 Candidatus Jordarchaeum sp. | reverse complement strand
CACGCTTAAAAACCGTTTCACACCGCCTTAGACCAACCAAAGATAGAAATCAATGGTTTTTCTCATCATATTACGAAATATTTATTACCTTGTGGGTATTCAGTGAAAGTGGGAATTCTATAACGGTTTTTCCAGTCCAAGAACCCAAGGTTATGTGTATTATAATACTAAAAACATGTTTCTAAAGACTAAACTAAAACCGATCGCTTCTATTCAAAAGAATTGAAGAAACTTTCAAAAATTTAAAAAAATTAAAAATAGCAAATTACAAAAAATATCCTTTGTGTAAAATTTTGGATTATTAAACAACAGTGAAAAGTTTGACTAATAATCAATTATAGAAAATATGAGTTGAAGTCAATATATTTCAATAGACAATTCAAATTTGATACTTATACCTTTGAAAACCGAATAGTGAATAGTATATTCGCTGGAATATACAGGAGGATACAAGTTGTTATCACAAGAAATTCTTAGCGAAATTAAAAAATCGATTTTACATGGAATTCCAGAAGAAGCCGATGTTACAGAAGTAGAGTTTGAAGGACCAGAAATCTCTATATATCTGAGGAATCCAAAAATTTTAGTTGATGATAGTGAGCTTGTCAAAGAACTTGCCAAGAGCATACGCAAAAGAATAGTAATTAGATCAGATCCATCTGTCAGAATGCCTCCAGCCGAAGCTGCACAGAAAATTAAAGAGATTGTCAATAAAGAAGCCGAAATAACAACTATAGCCTTCGACGAAAACGTGGGCGAGGTTATAATTGAAGCAAAAAAACCAGGTCTTGTGATTGGTAGAAACGGTGTTACACTAAAGGAAATTACTAGAACTGTTCTTTGGAGACCTTCGGTGATTAGAACTCCACCGCTAACTTCGGAAATGATACTAAGGATTAGGCATGCTTTTCAAACAGAAAGTGTGGCTAGAAAGCAGATTCTGAGAAATATTGGAAGACGAATACATCGCCCATTACTAGTCAAAGACGGATATTTGCGTTTAACTTCATTGGGTGGCTTTAGAGAAGTAGGAAGGACGGCAATTCTCATACAAACAACTGAAAGCTCTGTTTTAATTGATTGTGGTGTTAATGTCGGAGGTACACTGCAAGCGTTTCCACGAATAGATTTACCTGAATTCGATTTGGAAAATTTAGATGCAATCATAATCACGCATTCGCACTTGGATCACAGTGGATTTTTACCCTTTTTATTTAAATATGGTTACGAAGGCCCAGTCTATTGCACTAGAGCTACTTTAAACTTGATGACGCTATTACAGTTAGATTATCTAGATGTTGCAGAACGAGAAGGAAAACTACTTCCCTATAGTCAGAAAGATGTCAGGAAAGCGATTTTGCATACTATCCCTCTAGATTATGGAGAAGTAACAGATATTGCCCCGGATATACGGCTTACTCTTCATAATGCGGGTCACATACTTGGATCAGCAATTGTACATTTGCACATAGGGGATGGCCTATATAATATCGCATATACTGGTGATTTCAAATTTTCCAAGTCACGCCTTCTGGAAGCTGCAAGTTACACATTTCCAAGGCTTGAAACAATTGTAATTGAAAGTACTTATGGAGCCCCAAGTGATATTATACCTTCACGAAAAAAAGCTGAAAGAGATCTAGTGGAGATTATAAATGCAACTCTGTCTAGAGAGGGTAAGATTCTTATTCCAGTTCTAGCAGTAGGAAGAGCACAGGAACTTATGTTAGTATTGGAAGAAAATATGCGAAAAAGTATATTACGAGAAGTTCCAATTTATATAGATGGAATGATAAGTGAAGCGACTGCCATCCATACGACTCACCCAGAATACCTATCAAAAGAATTGCGTGAAAGAATTTTCCACCAAGGAAGCAATCCTTTTCTAGCAGGCTTTTTCCAGCAGGTAGAGGGAGCAAGTTCAAGACCGGATATTATCGAAGGAGACCCTTGTATAATAATGGCAACTTCTGGAATGCTTAGTGGAGGCCCTAGTGTTGAATACTTCCAATTAATGGCTCCCGATCCTAAAAATACTTTAATGTTTGTTTCATATCAAGTGGAAGGAACACTTGGACGCAGGGTACAAAAAGGTTGGAAAGAGATACCTATGAAAACAAAAAATGAAAAAACAGAAATGGTCAATGTTAGAATAGACATTAAATCCGTTGATGGTTTCTCAGGTCATAGTGATAGGAGACAAATACTAGATTATCTTAGAAAACTTTCTCCCAAACCCGAAAGAATAATCACTTGTCATGGCGAAAACTCAAAATGCATTAGCCTAGCGAGTACGGCTCATAAAATATTTAAAATTGAAACTAGAGCCCCCCAAAATCTAGAAACAATCAGACTAAAATAAACTATAAGGAATTTTAAAGACAGGAAGCGGATTCTCAAATCGTAAAATTTTTCATTACTGAAAGATATAACTAGGAATCTTAAATCCAATATTAGTTATTAATGACAGCTAGGGAAATTTAGCATATTATCTAATTATTATCATTGGTTTCAATACACTTGTATAATGATCTCTAATACTATACTCCGCAACCCTAGTTATTTTAGCTAAAATTTTTTGAGTTAAAACTGGTTTCCGCTCGATTTCTTTAGATATAATACGGTCTGCACAATAAACTGTTGAAACCGCGAAAATATACGGGTTCCTCCCCCCTCGGTCAATACTATCAATTTTATTTAATATAGAGTAACTTTTTTGGGTCAATAAATTTCTATAATCTTCAATACTAAGATCTCTTCCTTCTAGACGAAGCTCAATAATTGATGAAGATATTATATCGGATATTATTCTGGGCAAATAATCTTCACTCTTTCTGATTTTTGGATGTTTTTGAATAAACAATGATCTTAATTCAAGAGCTGTTTTAATTACCTTTTTCACACTTATTCTATGGCCTAGTTTCTTGAAATTCTGTGCAACTTCCTGTACTGTTACCGGTGCTAATTCCTTATATTCTCTAGTAGCAAAAAATAGACAGGCAGCTATAAGCACTATGTGGTTAGAAATTTTCTTATCAATTTTTTTAACAGCTTTCTGATAGAGATATGCAGCTCTATCTCTTATAGAGTCCGAAATTTGAAGCATAGAAGTAACGTTATTTAAGGACTTTAAAGCCCGGTAATCTGATTCTCTCCTATCGATTCTCAAACGTAAACTGTATCTAAATTTTAATTTTCTATATAAAGCCTGTTTATTTGATGATAGTGGTGCACCTTGTCCATCATAAAAAAAAGGAGTACGCTGAAAATCGATATAGCTACCCATTCCATCAACTATATGCATTCTGTTACCTAGAGCCAAATTAGTTTTATACTGGTTATTTAGTAAATTCTCCTGATTAATCTTAAAAACGGGAGCTACATAATGTTTAGAAACAACTAAACCACAATTGCTACATACAAATTCACCAGAATGTAAGACTAAATTACCTGAACATTCGGAGCAAAGAAATATTTCCTTGTCTTGTTGACCCATAAATAAATCACCATATTTTTAGATGCTTTTAATAT
>NZ_JBRAKS010000383.1:0-3532 GCF_052745115.1 Candidatus Jordarchaeum sp. | reverse complement strand
CCACGCTGATTGCCGACTTGGTTCTCGTGGGCAGGGTTGTAGCCTTGTATTGGACGTCTCTGCGGATGTTTGGGTTCATGATTAAAGTCCAAGAATGGTATTATTTATCATTAAATCTTTCTACTGTTGTGAACCCTCGTATAAGAATTGGAGTTATATTAACGAAACTTGGAAGTTAAATCAGTAATTATATAAAATTAGCTGCTTAGTGTTTGAAATCGTCTCGGTCAAATATGGATTCGTGTTTAATACGCTGAGTGGCTAGTCTCTCCTTTGCACCCTCAAGCAAATCCACAATGGTTATTGCATGCTCCACATCGCATCCCACTTCTCTAATGGCCTTTGCTACGTATAGTAGTGATTCTCCACTTGTGGCTACGTCGTCCACTAGAACCGCTTTCTTTCCGAGGTTACCCTCAATGTGCTCTCTTAATCCATATTTTTGGGTTTGTTTTCGCACATAGAAACCGGGAATTCCACCCAGTGCGCATATCGCTGAAATAATGGGAAGCGAGCTATCCTCGGTTCCCCCTACACAGTCTACTTCGTACTTTTTAATCAGGGGTATCATGATTTCAGCGATCAGCCTACAACCGACGGGGTCAAGTGCTATGGGTCTCAAGTTGAAGTAGAAGGTGCTCATGCGGGTACTGGAGAGAATTACGGGTTTACCGGTTACTACTCCTCTCTCTAGAATTAAGCGCTTAAGTTCCTCTCTAGACAATTGATCGCCTCAAGAATACTTTTTCTTCTTAAACTACTATCAAAGCCCTGTAAAAAAACTTTTCACATAGAAAAAAGGAGTTTTCCGGTTTTAAAGAAAATAAAAAAAGGAGGGGGAAAGTGTGGTTTCTACTTTCCTTTGAATTTTGGAAATCTCTTTTCCAGGAAAGCGGTTGTGCCCTCAACCATATCCTCGGTTCCGAACAGGACACTAAAAACTCCTGATTCTAAAACTAGTCCGATGTCTAGTGGTACCTCGGTTCCAAAGTTCACCGCGTACTTGGCCATTTTTAGTGCGATTGGTGGACCAGCGGCTAGTCTCATGGCGAAGTTTTTCACTTCCTCCTCAAACTTGTCTGGGGGGAATACTCTGTTAATTAATCCTATTCTGTGAGCCTCTTCCACGGATACTCTGTCTCCCAGCATAACCATTTCCTTTGCTCTGCCTATCCCCACAAACTTGGATAACCTCTGGGTTCCACCAGCACCAGGTATAATGCCCAGCATTATTTCGGGCTGTCCCACAAAGGCTCCTTCTTTGGCCAGTCGGAAGTCACAGCTTATAGCTATTTCCAACCCGCCTCCTAGGGCGAATCCGTTGAGAGCAGCTATAATGGGTTTTGGGAACTTCTCCATTCTCTGGGTGACCAGCTGTAGTCCTCTTGTGGCTTCGAAACCAGTGTTGGGTGTTCCACCTGCAAATCCCGTGATATCGGCTCCGGCGCAGAAAGCCCTATCCCCAGCACCTGTGAGTATGAGCACCCTTACTTCGTTGTCGTACCAGAGTTCGGTTAATGCGTGGTCAAGATCCGCGGTTAGATCCGGGTTTATGGCGTTCAGTCTCTGAGGCCTGTTAAAGATTAGCCAAGCGAGCGGTGGTTCCCTCTTAAAGATGGTGGCCTTGTAGGTGTATCCCGCACCTGCATAGTCGTAGAATCCTTTTCCAGCCTTAACACCTGTGTGCCCTTTGCTTACCATTTGAGTAAGTAATGGATCTACTTTGTAGTAGTCTCCGTATTTGGCTTCCTTATCCTTGAGTATGTTCACTATGCGGTCTATTCCCCACTCGTCAGCTAGCTCGCAGAGACCCTTCGGGTAGCCTAAGCCCAACTTAACACCAATATCTATGTCCTGGGGGTCCGCAACATCATTTCTAATCAGCCAGGCTGCGGCGTTAACCACAGGGGCGAAAATCGGCACTGGATCCAACTTGTCTCCGAGGCCGGTTGGTATTGAGGGGCGTCCCTTGCTCCAGTCGTAGAATCCCTTTCCGGCCTTCCATCCATACTCTCCCTTGTTGGCTTTTTCCACGAAGAGTTTCTGGGGTCCAGGAGACATGGGGTCTCTCTTCTTTGTCTCCTCTGAGGCTTTAACTATGGTATCTATGCCGCTGTAGTCCGCCACTAGAAAGACACCCATTGGTAATCCAATCTTGTATGCGAGAGCGGAGTCGATTTCCTCCACGGTGGCTTCTCCCCGCTCTACCGTTCTTGCGGCTTCCGCTAGTAGTGGTCCCAGTAGCCTGTTCACTATGAATCCCGGAACATCTTTCCTGCAGACAACCACCATTTTGCCCATTTTCTTAGACATTTCCACTGTGGTCTGCGTGGTTTCATCATCAGTTTTATCTCCACGAATTATCTCCACCAGCGGCATGAGCGGCGGAGGGTTAAAGAAGTGCATCCCGATTACCTTCTCGGGTCGCTTGGTTGCACTAGCGATTTCCGATATGGGAAGAGTGCTGGTATTGGTTGCAAGTATAGCGTGTTTAGGCGTCTTCTCGTCAAGTTCTTTAAAGGTCTTTTTCTTAAGATCCATGACCTCTGGTATGGCTTCTATCACAAAGTCTGCCCCTTTAACAGCCTCATCAAAGTCCACGACGCCATGCAATCTCTTCCAGCTTTGATCCGCCATCTCTTGGGTGATTCTCTTCTTTTCGGCGAATTTATCTAAGCTTTTTTTAACCATGCCCATTCCTTTGTCAACGAATTCTTGGTTGATGTCTCTCAGGTAAGTCTCATAGCCGGCCAGGGCTGCGAGTTCTGCGATTCCGTGACCCATAACTCCAGCGCCCAGTACGGCTACTTTTTTAATCTCATCTATTTTAACCAATTTCATTCTCCCCTAAAATCCTTTGAATTTAGGAAGATTTAACCTCTCTATAAAACTTTTCGCTAAAAAAATAGGTTTCCTATAAGTCTATGGAGTTCCTTGGAACTAGTAATCGACTTATTTTCCAAGTTAATAAGATAATATCTTAATGCAATCATGCTTTAAAATTTGGATACTAGCCGTCATTCTCTGTTACGGGTTTAGAGTGTTTCCAGACCTCTAGAAATTTTTCGGAGTTTGGAAACATAGTTCTTATGGGTTGTCCAGAAGCCTGCATCTAAAGCGGGGGATTCTGGTACGTCTTCAAACATGACCACGGCGTACTTTCCATCGTAGATAGCCATTCGTGGTAGCGGATAATCCTCACCCAAGCAGTACCTCCGAATTGTTAACGGTTTTTATATTTTTATCACCTCCTTTTTAATTTTTCATCAAGGGTTATATTGGTGGGTAGAAGCAGACCAGGATCCTAAGTACGAAGATGAGGATTGTACGTTGGGCTTCTGGAGGCGTTCTTCCCTCGCTGCTTGATTTGCTGAGGAAGAGGTTGAGAAAGTTCTGCAGTATGGTCCCAACGAAGAACATTGCCGCCCGGAAGTTGTCTCTGTTCGATGTTGTCCGGCACCGGAACCGCCGCCCATCCCGGTAGGATGACTCTATGCCGAACCGGGAGTTGAAGATAGCGATCACTCCCTTC
>NZ_JBRAKS010000382.1:0-3573 GCF_052745115.1 Candidatus Jordarchaeum sp. | reverse complement strand
GAATGGTATGATTCACACATTAACCTTACCAACCGTATTTGGCATCAGAACCTATAAATAGTAATCTATCGTAGATAGTTAATATTAACCGCAAAGTAATAGTTAGTTATATATTCTTAATGTTGAACTATGGATATATTCAAGAATAATGTAAATATTTGAAAAATACGCTCACATTTAAGGTGCTTCCAGATGTCTAATGTCTCGAAACTAACTAAGGTAAAACATCTTTTTCAGAACTGTCGTTTAAATAACATTGCAGGTTGGACTAGTTTGGTGATCATCGGCTGGGCGACAACTTTCAATTCGGGAAAATTCCATGGCTTATTTCAGATCGCTTTTGACGCCTTATTACAGATTTTTCCTCTGGCTATTTTTGCCTGTTTACTGACAGGTTCCTTTTTCTCTATAAATAACGCTTTTGATGTGAAGGAAGACATAAGTTCGGGAAAAACCAGCAATCTGGTAGCTCGGGGACTTGTAACCAAGAGAGAAGTCATCATATTTAGTGTTGTTATAGCTATGGCTGCGGTGGCCTACTTTTCCTACGTCGGGGGTGTTTTAGGATTTTTATTCTCAACCATCTGTGCCGTATTGGGTTTTCTTTATTCTGTTCCCCCGGTTAGGTTTAAGAAGAGGCCGGTGATAGATATAGTTTCTCACGGATTATTTTTAGGGGCGTTGTTAATTCTAATCGGTGCTACAACTTATGGTGGAACATTGAATCAAACCACCTACTTCTTTGCTGTGGGCTTTTTTGCGACATCCTGCCTGTTTCAGATGCAAAACCTGCTTGGAGACTATTTTGTTGACCGAGACCTAGGAATTAAAACCACTGCGGTTAGTCTCCGTTCATGGGAGAATGGAAGATACTTCTTTCTTGCATTTGCTACCCTAGGTATTATTGTAACAATTGCTTTTGGGTGGTATTTGGAAATCGATTGGATGATTATTAGTTTACTAGTTTTTATGCAGGTGGTAAATCTCGTAGTTTATACGCCTGTATTTTCGGTTTACAAGATCTATTTATATCAGCGTAGGGTTCAACCCATTCTTCTGATCCTGTGGGGAATAGCTCTACTTTTAGTCACCATAATTATTGTTTAAAAGTAAACTCCCAAAAAGCTAGGAACCATTGAATAATTAAAAATAGTAGTTCTCTGGTGAGAATCTTTTAATGGTTAAAAAATTTTAGGAATTTTTTAGTACATTTATTAAAAACAGAGTGTACTGATTATAGAGAAGAGCAAACAGAAGAATTTGTATTGGCGGCTATTTGTTTCTTTTTCCTTCAATGTATTCATTTATCATTTTTTCGGTTTCTATTAGTGAGTAGGATTTTGGCGGTCTTTTGAATCCGTATGCGCAGAGTGTGTCGATTGCTCCGTATAGCTTTCGGTCGATTGCTATTTTTAGACCTCTTATTACGTCTAATAGTATTGATGTTGAATTAGGTGCATCCACTGTTCTGAGGGTGATGTCCATTTTCACGGGGGTACTGTTGAAGTATTTGCCGCTTATCCAGAAGTAGGAATCTCTAGTGTTTTTCATAAAGTCCACATAGTCTGTGGTCCCTGCTATTATTGGCACTTCGTAGGGTACGGATTCCTGAATTGTTTTCCTTTTTACCTCTCTTTTTATGTCGCCTCTCGCTTTTTCCAGCGTGGCCAGAGATTCGGTTCCACCTCCAATATCAAGCTGATAGGTTTCATCGATTTTTACGCCTCTTCTAACTAAGAATTCCAATAATGCTTTGTGTATGATTGTGGCTCCAATTTGATCCATAATATCGTCTCCTGCCAATGGTAGTTTGGCTTCTTTGAATCTCTGAGTCCATTCTTTGCTTCTTGCGATTTCAGTGGTTGTGGTATTAATGAAGGCACACCCCGCGTTAATAGCTTGTTCTGCGTACCATTTTGTTGCTTGCACTGAGCCGGTGGGTATGAAGTTTATTAGTATCTCTGTTTTACTTTTTTTCAGTACTTCACTCACTTTTACACTTGGTTTATCGTCTACCTTAATCTGGTCATGTAGGTATTCTCCGACACCGTCCATTATTTCTCCTTTTTGAACGATTACCCCCAGAGGGTTAACTTCATTCACTTTTTCGTAACGATTTGTCTTTGCAAAAATTGCCTCGGATAGATCCTTTCCTACTTTTAGGGAATCAATATCAAAGGCCGCAGTAAACTCTATGTCACTGGGTTTGTAGCCTCCGAAATTCTCGAATTTTAAACCTACAAATTCTCCATCATTGTAGGAGCTGACTCCCTGAACCAGTGAGGAACAACAATCACCTACCCCAACTATTCCTACTTTAATTTTTGTCATTGAACTCACCTTTTTTACTTTTTATGTTCTCGTCGTCTTTAATGTTTCACCATAGACTTACTGAAAAGTATTTTTCTATTTTTGGATGTAATTTAGGTTATCTTTTTAACTTTTTTTACAAAGAACAGTATGCAAAGGAGTGAAAAGGTTAAAAATCCATTCCAGAACTCTATTTTTTCTTATTACTTTCATTAAATTAATATTTGGTAAATACTTATCCCACTTTGGAGAATTAATAACTGATTGGAACTTGACTTTTAAGAGTAAGCGTATCAGAGACTCGTAGGAAACTAGTTTGACTGGAAAGCTGGTGCCCAATCCGGACATGCGAATGAAAACATCTGCTAATGGTTTGGGCAACAGGGTGATTCCAAAAATGCCGGTGTGAGATTCTATGGGATATCTCTTATTGGGAGTTGTGAGATAGAGGTGTCCTCCGATTTTTAGTACTCTGTGAATCTCGAGCATTAATTCTTCCTGTTCAGTTAGGTGTTCAATTACATCGTTGCAAATCACTAGGTCAAATGTTTCATCCTCAAAAGGAAGACTGGTTCCGCTGGATAGAACTATGCTGACCCCAGCGTTAGGAGGAAAATCGTTTTCCGCGTCACTAACATTTATTTTTGTGAGATTAATCAGTTTTTTATCCAGATCTAATCCTAATACTCGATTATTCCGATTAGCGAAGGAAACACAGACCCCACCGGCACCGCATCCCAGATCTAATATTTTGAGATTAGAAATTCCAGGCAGGTATTCCCGGAGATGCTTAATATACTGCTGTACTCTTTGCTCGGTGTTTTTATACCAGTTCCACCAGTTTTGATAATTGTCGAAGCCTTCCAGTGGTTTTAGATATTCCCTTAGAGCCTTGTCGAACCTTTTGCCCACCATGTTCACCCGTTCAATAAATAAGTCATAAGATTATTAACCTTAATTCTTTATATTTTCTACACTTAAATGTGCTATTAAATCAAAAAACTCGTCTTAAAAAAATTTTGGAATTGTAGATAACAATATAGTTAATATAAACATAAAAAAGAAAAAAACGAGAATTTGGGTGGCGTTATCTCATGTTTAGCCTACATTTACTCGGATCAACCACATATTCACATGGGCCTTCCATTCCTTGACGGAATACTAACCCTGTAGCCTTGCATTTTTTCTCTACTGGATCATACTCTGGGCACACCAAATCGCATTCCACCTAATATTTAAATTAACTTTTATTATAAATAAATA
>NZ_JBRAKS010000381.1:0-3582 GCF_052745115.1 Candidatus Jordarchaeum sp. | reverse complement strand
ACATAATTAAGAACAAAATTAATAGAAAAGGGTGGTGCACATTTTCTAAAAGCACATGGTTGCCCAAAATAAGGTCATTCCAGACCACTCACCGGCTGAAATGCGCCCCCCACACTTTCCGCATAAGGGCGCAAAAAATGATACAACCCTTGCAAAAACCGTTCTCCAGCTACGGAGATTGAAAGTTTTTTACGCCGAAATAGTTTCTGATTTCCTGTAAAGGTTTCTCTAAGGTTCTGTGGTATGTTTCTACAATTTCTTGAATAGGAATCTGTATATAGCATATCCCTAGATTTTCGGCTAATTTTTGGGCATCCTCTTTGCTGTGATCGCTTGAAAACCTGGAAGGCATAGAAACGCCAATCACATTATCTTCACCCAAAGCTTCAACCGCTATACAAGTAGTAAGTGATGAGTCAATTCCTCCACTCATACCGATAACCGCCTTCTCAAAACCAGTTTTTCTGAAATAGTCACGGATTCCTAATACTAAAGCGTTGAATATTTCCCTTTCTTTATGATAAGCGGGGGAATCCAATTTCTGAGCAGTTCCGCTTCTTAGGTCTATTTGCGTTATTATCAGATCCTCCTCGAACTGCTTACCTATAGCAATTATATTTCCGGAACTGTCGACTGCGAGGCTTTGGCCATCAAACACCAGTTCATCCTGACCGCCAACCAGGTTCACGTAAAAAATTGGTATCCTATTCTTGGTAGATTTCTCTCTTAGCAGCCTTTCCCTTTCAAACCGTTTTCCAACATAGAAGGGGGAAGCAGAAATATTAACAATCAGGTTGTCTCCTCTAGCGGCAAGCAAATCTGTAACCTTAGTATCATAATCCTGATCCCAGAGATCCTCACAAATCTCCACCCCCAGATTAAGTTCCTCTTCATTAATATTCATTTTGGTGGGCTTAATCTCCTTTTCTTTTAAAGGTTCAAAATACCTATCCTCATCGAATACATCATATGTTGGCAACAGGGTTTTGTAAACCACATTCACCAACCTGTTTCCCTGAAAAATGGCTGCAGCGTTGTACAGCCTTTTTCCTCTGTAATCCACAAAGCCAACTGTTCCCGCTATTTCAACTCCATTCTCTTTAATTAACTTTAGAAGTAGCTGCTTGTTTTCTTCTACAAAAGCTCTTTCAAGCAGCAAATCTTGAGGGGGATAACCCGTAACAGACAACTCTGGAAACACCACTAGATTCGTATGGTGTCTATTTGCATCATTAATGTACTTTCTTATCTTCTCTATGTTTCCCGTCAAATCTCCAACAGTCGAATTTATTTGAGCCATCGCAATCTTCAAATCAGCCACCACACAAATACAAATAATATTTAATGCTATTAATTAGCAAATTAGAGAAGATAACTTTTTAATCTATTTTCCTTTTAATCTCACTATTCTCCTATGAGGGAAATAAACAATGAAGTCCGAACTCCAAAGAACGCTGGACATAGTTGCAAAACAAAACACATGGAGAAGAGAAGAGTGCGTCAATCTTATCGCCAGTGAGAACATAATGAGTCCACTAGCCATAGAAGTTTTCAACTCGGACATGATGCACCGATACGCCGAAGGCCTACCCTGTAAAAGATACTATCAAGGAACAAAATATGTTGATGAGATAGAAACCCTGGTAACAGAACTGGGCAAGAAACTCTTCCATTGCAAATATTTTGATTCCCGCCCCATATCCGGCTCTGTCGCCAACCTGTGTGTTTTCACCGCCCTAGCCCAACCAGGAGATCAGATATCAAATCTCAGGGTTGCTGACGGAGGACACATCAGCCACTCCGCACTCGGAGCCGCAGGAATAAGAGGATTAAAAACCCTAAACATGCCATTCGACCACAAAGAAATGAACATCGATGTAGAAAAATTGAAATCCCTCATAAAAAAGAAAAAAATTAAACTAATAGTTCTCGGAGGAAGCCTATACTTATTCCCCCACCCCATCAAAGAAATTAAAGAAATATTAGAAGATGCCAAAATCTTGTATGACGCATCCCACGTTTTAGGGCTAATCACCGGAAAAAGGTTTCAGGACCCATTAGCAGAGGGAGCTGATGTAGTCGCCACGTCAAGCCACAAAACCTTTCCCGGACCCCAAGGCGGCATGGTCTACACTGACAACGAAGAAATATCGAAAAAGGTAGCACAGGCAATCCTGCCCGGAATAGTCTCCAACCACCACCTGTACCGACTCCCCTCACTAGCCATAACTATGATTGAGACACTGGAGTTTGGAGAAAAGTACGCGGATCAAATACAGAAAAACTCCAAGAAACTAGCCAGCAGCCTCTATGAAAAAGGATTCCAAGTTCTCTGTGAGCACAAAGGATTCACCGAGTCCCACCAAGTTGCAGTCGACGTTAGAGGAAACGGAGGAGGAAAAAAAGTAGCCGAAACACTAGAAAAAGCAAACATAATCTGCAACAAAAATCTCCTACCCTGGGACAAGGATGAGGACACAGAGAATCCCTCAGGACTCAGACTCGGCGTCCAGGAATGCACCAGAACAGGAATGAAAGAAAGCGAAATGGAACACATCGCCCACCTAATAACCCGATTAATAATAAAAGGTGAAAATCCCGATAAAATAAAAGAGGAATTAATCCAATTCAAAAAAGATTACAGAGAAACAAAATACTGCTTCACAAAAAACAGAATTAATTAATAATATCTAGTGAGGAATTTTAATTTAGTTCAATACTTTAAACCTTTAATCAAACTACTCTCTTATTTTAAGTTTGGAGTTGACCTCTGTACTCCTTATCCACAAGAAACTTTTCGCTGTTTCCAGTATGCTATCTATGAATTCTCTGATTTCCATTTTAGCTGCCCTAAACGTTTTTCCAACTCTTCCAACTCATCTAGCAGTGCGCCCCACAGGGCATAATCCATTTCGTGCTCATGGGACAGATCAATGTCTACACCGAGTCTCTCTTCATACTCTTCAAATGACATACCATACTTTTCCTCAAACTTTTTAACATCAGCCTTACACTCAGAAATCCTCTAAACAATGTACTCCCCCAAAACGAGAGTTAAGGCTTCGTCAACATCGTCCCGCATAGTAACTTCCCTAATAATCTTGATTAAATCTTGAGACAACGTGAACACCCATAAAATATTAACATGTGAGGATATTTAAATTTCCCCGAGTTCTGGATAAAAAATTAAAGCAGTACACCTTCACGGGGTTGAAGGAGACATAGACCATCTACCATTCGACAAGGATAATCTTCCAGTAAAGCCGGTCTGCCAGCTCAAGAATACCGGTTTCAAGGGCACCTTTGTCTTAGAGGTAATTCCAAACAAAATGCCCGACGGACTAATCGTAGCCAAAAAACAAATAGAAAATATCACCTGTAGGAATACAGCTATCTAAACTCCGAGCAAGCCCAAACGATTATTAAAATCCACTAAATATTCAAGTTTAAAAATCAAACCACACTCATCACCCAAATAGTTTTTAAACCGCACATTAGCATTAACATTTTAAAGGCGTGAAAATAATAGAGGGTTTACAACAGTAGGAAGATTTAATACTAAATAATACCATATATGGCTAT
>NZ_JBRAKS010000380.1:0-3592 GCF_052745115.1 Candidatus Jordarchaeum sp. | reverse complement strand
CTATCTGGTCAGCCCCCTCTCGGACTGAAGCGAAAAGCTTTTTCATAGCAAATAAGTTGAGAAGATTTTTTTAGCAAAACAATTAATTTCAATTATGATCTTTAAAATCTCTATAATCAACTCGGAGAAATGAGTATGGATATAGCAGTAGTAAATACTTGGTTAATCACTTTTCAGGGAAAAAATTTAGGAATCATTGAAAACGGGGCATTAGGAGTTGAAAACGGAAAAATCTCCTACGTAGGCTCCATGGAAGGCTTTAACTATAAAAAAGCGGACATTGTGATTGACGCCACGAATCATGTGACAATGCCTGGTCTAATTAACGCTCACACCCACACTGCTCTGACACTATTGCGAGGCGGAGCACAAGATATGCCGGAAATCGAATGGATGAACAAAGGCCTACTACCGTTAGCGATGCACATGACACCGGAAGACTTCGTTTTGGGGTCAAAACTGGGAGTTCTAGAAGGATTAAAAACGGGAACAACCACTTTTGCAGAATACACTGTAAATGTGACAGATACGGTAGAAAATCTGTACCTACCACTGGGAATAAGAATTGTTGCCACAGAAATGATAAATGAGGTAGGTTACAGTAGAGCCCCCCTTAAACCCACAGATCTTTACGAATTTGATCACTCCAAGGGAGAAAACGAACTCAAACGCGCAAATGAACTATTCCGAAAATTCAGATCCCAAGAAATGGTATCTTGCATGTATGGACCCCAAGCACTAGACATGATATCTCTAGACTTGCTCAAGACCATCAAGGAACAAGCCATTGAGCAAAACGCTAAAATACACATGCATGTAGCACAGGGAGAACGAGAACGGCTCCAAATAACCGGTCGATACGGTAAGAATAAGAGCACTGTGAAGGTGCTTCACAAAAATGGAATGCTAGGATCATTTCTTTTGGCTGCTCACTGCCACGACACGGATGAAAAGGAAAGAGAGCTGATGGCAAAAGAAAAAGTGAGTATGGTGGTCTGCCCAAGTGCCATAGCTATGATTGATGGTATAGTTCCACCGGTAGGTCACTACATTGAGATAGGGGGAGACGCGGGACTGGGAACAGATCAAGCCCCAGGGCCAGGACACCACAACCTCTTCCAAGAAATGAGAACCGCTAGCATCCTGACCAAAACGCTACACCGGGATCCCACCGCACTCCCAGCATGGAAAGCCCTACAATTAGCCACAATAGGAGGAGCTAAAACACTAGGAATAGACAAAAAGGTAGGCACACTCGAGGTGGGAAAACAAGCAGACATAATAACCATCAATCTAGGATACCTGCATCTTACACCCATCGTTGCCCAACCGTTCAAAAACTTCATTCCAAACCTCGTACACTCCACAAACGGAACAGAAGTGGATAACGTAATCATAAACGGTAAAGTGATAATGCGTGAAAGCAAATTCCTAGACATTGACGAGCAAACCATAATCAAAGAAGCCAATATTCGAGCAAAAAGAATCTTCGAATCAGCCACTGAAGACTGGAAAAAAGCCAACTCAAAACTCGTAAAAGATGTTCAAAACGGATGGCTCTAATCTAGGCACATAAAACTATCTTCAAAAATCCGATTTCTAATTTATTATTTAGTTTCAGAATTAGAAAAGGAAAAGAAACCAGGAGAAAATTTGGTCAACTAGAAAATCTCTACCTTAAAAAATTAATAAAAAAAGTTGTAGAAGAAAATATTTTATTAATTACTTTGCTATAAGGCTAGAAACCGTGTTTCTCTACGTCAAACCAGTCTGGGAACCATTTGAAATGGTCCAGAGGATATGCTTTCCTTATGCCCTTATAGTTTGCCTTTGCCAATATGACATTTCCACGGCGGTCTTTGAAAGTGACTATCAGACCTTTCTCTTCCAGTTTAGCCCATAGTTCAAGAATCTTGTCCTTCGGGAGACCGGTTTCTTTCTCACAGTCATCTACAGCCATGTAGAGTCCCGGGTTGCACCTGTAGTCTTCCGCTAAAATACTAAGCATCACATCTTCGGTTATCTGCTTACCATGCCAAGGTCCCGGTCCGAGTTGTAGTGTAGGAGTTTCCAATTTTTCGTTCCATCTCAATCTATAGGGCCAATCTATATAGGCTAAAGAACCCATCCGGTAAATGACCAACTTCTGAACCTCGTTCGTGCCTGCAACAATCTGACCAATCTTGCCCTCACGAAGCAAACGTTCAGCCGGATAGAAGCGAGTCAAGCCATCGCCACCCATCAATTGGATGGCATCAAGACCAATCTCTGTGGCATAATCGGTACTCAACATTTTCGCAATACCTGATTCAATCGCCGCCATCTGACCTTGATCCATAATGTAAGCCGAGTAGAATGTTATGAGACGAGCCATCTGCTGTTTGGTTATCATATCCGCAATCTTAAACTGATTATACTGAAAATCGCCAATCTGAGATCTGAACTGAACACGCCTGTTGACGTAATAAATCACCTGCTTAATAACATCCTCTAAGGCACCTGCAGCCGCAGCGGCGCCAATCAGCCTCTCGAAATTGAGTCCTGTCATCATGATGTTCCAGCCGCCGCCTACTGGGCCGATTCTGTTGAAGTCGGGTATTCTGACGTCTTCGAAGTCTAAGTAGCTGTTAGGTAGGTTGTCGAATGCGACGAGTGGGTTTACTTTTTCTAGGTGGAATCCGGGGGTGCCTTTTTCCACTACGAAGGTTGTGATGTGCTGGTTTTTTCTTCTAACCTCGTATTCTTCGCTGGTTTTTGCATATACTAGGTATCTGTCTGCTGGTCCTGCGGTGGTTGTGAATCTTTTTTTGCCATTTATTATCCACTCGTCTCCATCTTTTTCCGCAGTGGTCATTACTGATGCGGCGTCTGAGCCGGCGAAGACCTCGGTTATGCATACTGCCCCTAGTTGGCCTTTGGCCATTTTGGTTAGCCATTCTTGTTTTTGTTCTTCGGTGCCGTTGTGCAGGATTTGGTGTAGTCCGCCAATGTAGCTGGTTACTAGAATGTGTCCGACTGCGTACATTCGGTTTAGTTGTTCGCATGCTATGCAGGCTCCGGTGCATCCGAGTCCTAGGCCTGCGTATTCTTCAGGGATTCCTGCTCCGAAGTATCCTCTCTTTTTTGCTTCTTCTACTATTTCCATGGGGAAGGTTCTTGTCCAGAACAATTCTTCTGCTCGGGGTACTCTTTCGGTGGCGAATTGTTCGATTTCTTGAGCGAATTTTTTCTGCTCTTCTGTCCACCAGGGATACATTTGCATTCTTTATTCACCTCTTTTTTATAATGTTGTACACAATATTACTTTAAGCGTTCATACAGAGATTCTAACTCCTTTTTAAGATTTTTTTAAACTTTATCCGGTTTGGCGGTATTTTTTGTTAGATTGGTGATAATTTCTTGATTTCTTTTTTAAAGGAGAGTTTAACAGGTTAAGATCTTTGGAGTCGTTTGCCTTAGACTGGAAATTGGATATTTTTGTTCCTAATTTGTTTATTTGTGTCTTTTTTGGCGTATCATTAGTTCAAAAACTTTATATTTCGTTACCCTATTTCCCTCCTAGATATTAATGTAGTATAATACACTTGTATTT
>NZ_JBRAKS010000379.1:0-3597 GCF_052745115.1 Candidatus Jordarchaeum sp. | reverse complement strand
GAACCGAACACCATTTAGGCGGTGTCCTAAATGGGTAAGTTTCGGACAACGGTATCTCATGCCCTCGTGTCCCATTGCAATACCATCGCAAGCAGCGATTGTGTGGAATTGGAGTGGTGTGCCTCCTGCCATTCTTACTCCGGCTTCCACAGCGTCCGCCACTGTATCCAAGTGTACGTGGCCAGGCACAATGTTTGTCCAGCTATTTACCACTGCGATAAGTGGTCTATTGAGTTCATCGTCGGTGAATCCGCAAGCTTTCAGTAGAGTTCTTGCCATGTATCCTTCAACTTGTCCATATACCTTTCTACTCCTCAGTTCAGAAGACATAAATTAATCACCTTCTCCAAATATTTCTAAAATTTTATGAGAATTCAATAATATAGAACTTAACCAAGAGTTTTCCTACTCTTACATATTTGCCGATCATCTTTTTTAACGTTATTAAAATTTGAAGGATTAAAGAGTTATTTTTTTAAAAAAAATTATGTTGCTTGACGAATTTTACTCCTTTTTCAACCATGTCTGTTAAAACTTGTGATAGTCTTCCTTTTGGTTCATTTATTCCTCTTGTTAAATCTATTATAAAATATACGTCGAAACCAAATTCTCTGCCATCAACGGCTGTATAGTAGCAGCAATAATCCAAAGCTAGTCCGCATATGAATATTCTGTTAATATTTAATGACTGAAGATATCCTCTAAGTCCGGTTTCGCGAATCTTATTTTTGTCTCTGAATCCAGAATATGAATCTACTTTTGGATCTACGCCCTTTCTTATGATGGCATTGGTTACTGTGGTATCTAAGTCCTTATGAAATTCTGCTCCATGGGAACCTTGTACGCAGTGATCTGGCCATAGAATAGGTCCTATCCTCTCTTCTTCACTGTATTCGTCTCCTGGTTTCATTCCTGGATGATTACTTGCAAAGGACAGGTGATGTTGCGGATGCCAATCTTGGGTTTGAACTACTACATATAGATTTTCATTAAATAATTTACTAATTTCATTGATACCACCGATTATTTTATCTCCACCTTCCACAGCTAAAGCCCCTCCTGGAAGAAAGTCATATTGCATGTCAACAATTATTAAAGCATCTGTTCCTTTTAGCGCAATGTCTTTTTCAATCTTTAAGCCTTTAATTTCCATTACAATCAGCTCAGATTGTTTTTAAATTATCATTTTTAATTCTACAAAACTTAAAAGTTAAATTTACTAACCCACTGAATTTGATTTATAATAGGGAATATGGAATTTATGAAATTTTTTGTTTTTACCGTTTCATTCATTTTATAGGTTTTTTAGCTCTTCTTTGAGGTCTAGCTCTACCAGTTTTTGTTTGGTGGGGATGCCGTTACGGTCCCAGCCTCTCTCATTATAGTAGTCATCGAGCATTTGTTCAACGTTTTCTCTTGTTAGTTCTCCTTTGCCGGTGTATTCCATGAATCGGGGTTCAGTGAACCACTGGTCTGGGGGCTTGTCTCGGGTTGTGTAGCCTTCTCTGATGTTTGCGATTTTTAACAGGTTGTATATTCTCTCACCGGCTTTGAGGAGTTCTTCTTTGCTTTTTTCTATTCCAGTTGCGGCTGCGTAGAGTTCGGGGTAGAGGTCTGCGTAGTAGAAGCGGTTTATTTGTGCTCTGGCGCATATTCCTAGTGCCGCCAATACTATGAAGTTGTCGTGAGCATATTTTAGCAGTTTACCGACCTTTAACTCTTTTAGCTGCGGTAGTATTTTTTCTATTGCCTCGTCTGGGACTCCTATTTTGTTCAGTAGTCTGGGGAATTTTTCTAAAGGTCTCTGAGCGAAGTATGTGGGTGATCCTCCTGGTGCAGCGTGGGGGCCTCTGGGGTTTAGGATTTGTCCCAGTTCCATTGTGCCCATGTACTGCCAGGGTAGGGGTCCCTTTGGATTTATGTATGTGACCATTCCCTTACTGGTTGGTAGTGCTAGTTCTCGGTTTTCCTCGCCGTATTCTTTGACGATTCCTTCTATTCCTTCTGCAAGTAGGTCTCCGAGTCCTTCTCGGTATGCCACCTTTTTTATCCATTTTTCAAGGTTCTGGTAATCGTAATGGATTTTGGAGTCTGGATAGTCTCCTAGTAGTTCTTTTTCGGAGAGTTTTTTTGCGAGGTCTAGTGCTCCGAAGAACTCAAACAGGTCTATGCCGTAATCATCTAGAAAGGCGGTGAGCCTCACATACTCCTGATAGTCGGATATTCCGTAGAGCATTGGGAGAATGAGGTTGACTGCGGAGGATGTTATTTTGGTGAACCCCTTAAATTTTCCTTCTCTGAGTTGCAAGTAATCTTTGTCTCCTATAGGGCATCCTATGCAGGCCATTCTCGCTTTGAACAGTTTTTCCAGGTAGAGGTCTTTATCTAAGTAGGGAAGGCTTACAATGAGTCCCAGTTTTTGCCAGTCTTTCAGCAGGTCATAATTTCGGATTCTTTCATAAAGTCCATCACACACCTTCTTGAACCTCTTTTTATCAGCAACCGTTACTCCCTTCCTACCTCTTACCACAACGGCTTTTAGATTCTTTGAACCAAAAACTGCAGCCACTCCGCCTCTTCCAAAAGAGGAAGCTCTATCAACCATTGCCATCGAATACTTTACCAAGTTTTCTCCTGCTTGACCAATGGCGATAACGCCCAAGGGTCTTCCATATCTATTATATAATTCATCTGTGGATTCGTCTATGCCTTTCCCCCAGAGTGATTTTGCATCACAGAGTTCAATATCATCATCAAAGAGCTTCAAGTACACTGGTTTATCAGATTTACCGCTAATAACTATGTGATCGTAACCAGCGCATTTTTGCATACAGGCAAAGTGCATTCCTCCTCCACCACACCACCCCATAGCATTATTGATTGGCAGCTTGGTTGTGGCGAAAATTCTGGTAGCTCCCGGCGCATAAGTGCCCACCAGAGGTCCTGCTCCAAGTATTATCAGATTATCTGGAGATAGTGGATCAACTCGCGGCTTCATCAAGTCATAGGCGAGTTTGATGTTTGTTCCTAATCCACCGATAAATTTCTCAGCAATATCTAGGTTCAAGTCTTCTTTTTCCACTTTGCCCTCTGACAAATCAACATGTATAATTTTTCCAGCGTATCCTCCAATTTCCACTTAATCACCCGGCTTAATTTTTTCCAAGGTTCCATAGAAACAATATTCGGCACAAATACCGCAGTCTGTACATTCATCGGTGAAAACTATTTTAGAGCCCTCAGGAGACCACTCAATTATTATCCTGGCCTCTAGGGGATTAAATCTATCCGTGTAAGTGAATGAGCACGCTAGCTGGCAGTTTAAGCATCCCGCACAATTCTCAGGATGTACTTTGATCTTTTTCGATTCCACCATTAAACCATATCCTAACTTTTCTTAAACCATCTTGTATATCATACTTTTAAGTTTTAGCTCTAGAACTCAATTAGAAACGGTTAAAAAATTGGTAAGAGCCTATGCTAACAGTTCTAAAATATTGGTGTTTAAATAGAATTATGCTGAACTACCGCTAGATGCATAGGGAGCGATTATACACCCTCAAAGAAGCAAAACAACTACTAGGCGTCACGACACAA
>NZ_JBRAKS010000378.1:0-3615 GCF_052745115.1 Candidatus Jordarchaeum sp. | reverse complement strand
TGCCCAAAGAAATTTTCGAACCCATAGAAGAATAAGCCATTAAAGCTCACCAACTTTTTTTAATTTTTATAAATATTAGGAAATCTGGAAAATCACATCTTATCCAAATTACTTCTAAAAAATATGAGCCGATATTAATTAACCGAATACTTATCGAAAAATCACTAAATGAGGAAAGGCCATAAATTTCAGATATCGAATGATTTCTGAGATTATATGGTTAATCAATTTGAAGATTTTAGGGGAACAATTGGGGAGTTCTTTTCTTTTGTATATTAACAAGTTTTTTGGTGTGTTCCGCTACTTCTCTAGGATTTACCTTTATTCTAGCAACTCCACTTTTCATTGCTGCTTCGGCTACCGCTGCTGCTTCCTCGGGCATAACCCTTGGATCCAAGGGGCTGGTAATTATATATTTTTCTGAAAGCTCCTGCTCTGAAATAAGTGATGCTATGGCGTGCGCCGCGGCGATTTTCATTTCCTCATTTATATCAGACGCCCGTACATCAAGTGCTCCCCTGAAAATTCCAGGAAAACCTAGAACATTATTGATTTGATTCGGGAAATCGGATCTACCAGTAGCCACAACCTTTGCCCCGGCCTTTAAAGCCTCATCCGGCATAATCTCGGGCACAGGATTAGCCATCGCAAAAACAATTGGATTATCGGCCATTGACGCCACCATTTCCCGATTAACCACACCCCCCACCGACAATCCAATAAACACATCGGCGTCTTTCATTAGATCTGGTAATTTTCCCTCAATTCTTTCTCTATTCGTAACTTTAGCGATTTCCTCCTTGTAAATATTCATATTGCGGGTTCTACCCTCAAAGATTGCTCCCTCCCTATCACATACACTCAAATCTTTCACCCCAGCGTTTAGTAGAAACTTTGAAACAGCAAGACCCGCAGCGCCCGCTCCATTAACTATAACTCGCACCTCATCCAATTTCTTGCCAACAACCTTTAATGCATTCGTCAAACCCGCCAGAACAACCACTGCGGTTCCATGTTGATCATCATGAAACACCGGAATAGCCAGTTCTTTTTTTAATCTCGATTCAATCTTGAAGCAGGAAGGGGCACCTATATCTTCCAGATTGATTCCGCCAAAAATTGGGGCAATGGTATTAACAGTCTCCACCACCTTGTCCGGATCACCTGTTTTTAAACAAATAGGAAAAGCATCCACACCGGCAAGCATCTTAAAAAGAATCGCTTTCCCTTCCATAACAGGCAGAGCTGCGTAAGGTCCAATGCCTCCCAACCCTAAAACCGATGAACCATCAGAAACAACTGCTACAAGATTCCCCTTAATTGTAAAATCGTAGATCTTGGATATATCTTTACTGATCAACCTTGCCGGCTCAGCGACTCCCGGAGTATAAGCAAGAGCCAAATCTTCAAGATTTCTCACAGGCGTTTTTGCAACAACTTCCAGTTTACCATTACCAGGTAAATTATCTCTGTGATAAGCCAATGCCAATTCTCGCAAAGACAAAAAACTACCTCCTAACCGATAATGAAAGGTACATACATATTTGAATATCGGAAAATCAAATTAGCTTAATAGAAAGGGAATGAAAATTTAATCAGAGTTTTTAATCGATACCTTCCTCACCAACAATAGTATAAAGGGTTTCCACATCTTTGTTGGTTTTTGCAAAAACTCCGATATTCCCTAGTTTAACCGTTTTTAAACCGACAGACTTCACCTTAGAGTATGTTTCTACCATTTCTTTTAATGTGGGTGGACGAACATCTCTTAATTTATACTGGGGAAAGAAAGCCAATATAGTGAAGGGAATGAGAGGATCCGCATCCTTAACTATTTCAGCTATTTTCACTATCTGGTCCTCCTCCACCCATCCGGGAATATAGAGAGTTAAGACCTCAAGCACAAAATCTCGTGCAATCAACTCTTGGGGAAGCTTAAGAATCCACTCATTAGTGGTTCCACAAAGCTTACGATAAACCTCCTCATCATAAGCCTTGATATCCAACCAGTAAGAATCTACACCCGCCTCCCTTAGCGTGTCCATGTTTTTAGGGGTCAGGCCATAACCATTAGTTTCTATGAGAACAAAGATGTTTTCACATTTCTCTTTAATTTTTTTAGTTGCTTCAGCATAGAATTCCGCGCAACAAACCACATCACCACCAGTGAAAGCCACAATATTTCTAGCAGGACCCCAACCTTGGGGACTTAGAACGACTTGTTCAGGTTCAAGTTTACCGGGACAAAATTTACTTCGCTTACCGTAAAGAACACACGCACCACAGTGACGGCAGAGATCAGTAGCTGTGGACATGAGGGCTCTTTCCCTTGGTTCTTCAAATGTCACGTTTCGCTCATAATCTTTGCACATCTCAGCTATTTCTTCAGTGGATATCCAATGTCCGGAGAAAATCTGGCTAAACTCCCAAGAGTGGCACTTGAGACATTCATGATTACAACCACTTTGATAAATTGAAAAATAATCCTCAGGACGGGAAAGATGTGCAGATTTAATAACCCTACTCCAAACACCGTCGGATTTCTTGAGAGTAGCCCTGCAAGCAGTTTTCACCCCTTTAGAAGTCTGAGTCATACATTTGCCTTGGGGGAAACCCTGATCCACCATCCTACAAGACTGCAAACAATCACCACACTAAAAATGCAAAAAGTAATCAACTATAAAAAATACAATAGGTTCTTTTAGCATTTATCCAGAAATATTTCTCATAAAAAATCTAAAAAAATTATGGGTTCAATTTAATTCTTTTTAAAAAAATATGTTAGTTATACGGTTATATAGTTATGAAAAATTAATAATAGCCATGAGAATTGAATAGCGTTTCTAATATTTATTTTTAAGTATTAATATTTTTGAGTTATATAAGAGGCGCCTAGTAGGTTTCACTAGAAATTTTTTTAGATATTTATTTGAAGAAAATTTTGTTTCTCATAATTTTTTAATAAACGTGATTTAAAAAATGTTAAAAATTTTATTTAATAATTGCATTTTCTGCAATCTATTTTTAATATACTTTGCATTTTTTTAAAGAGAAGACTAATAAGGCTCCATATCAAAGAAAGATAACTAGCGTTGAAAAGTCGGTTGGTGAGGAAAACATGTTTAGAAAGGTGTTAAGGAGGAAGAGATACTGGCGAAGTAGAAATCATGACGAAATAGTTTACATAAACCATGAAGCACAGTGTGGGGGAATCTACGTAACAATAAAGCCCAGAGAGGCAGTTGTAAGAATCGCAGAATGGGACATGATAAAAGTTTTCACAAGCGCAAAAAAACTTGAAGAATTCTTAGAAGAATTACAAACACCAGAACTATCATAATCTGGTTCCATTCTCATTCCCCCCATTCTTTCAACTTTTTCATCATTAAATAGGGTAGTATTCCGCAACCGATTTGAAGCTCAAAGAAGAGGAGATTACATCACCCTTCTTTCATTATTTACAGGAATCTTTGGCGGGAAAGCCCCAGACTTCAGTCTCGGGGATGAACCGTCAAAAAGTTTATAGGCTGGTGTGTTGACAGATATATTGGTATCAACATATGGAATACAAGCATTCCCGAAACCAGGTCTATCTCATCAACTACCACCTCGTCT